>DMTG01000002.1 GCA_003477345.1 Succinivibrionaceae bacterium
CATTTTGTCATATAAATATTCTTTTATTTATCAGACAAATATTTTTAAAGATCGATATTTTGACCTACATCAAATTTATCGGAAGCCTATCTCAAAATTATGACTTTTATTCTATATTTATCAAGAAGATATGAATAAATCTTCAATATATAAAATATTTAAATACACAGATTTTAATTTTATAGTTAGATTGAATATTTGATAGAGACACAAACAGGAATTCGTGCAGGAAAGGAGAATATATAATCTAATCGCTAGACTGCTGCCTAGACAGCTGTTTATTTTTTACCTGTACCGATAAAACAAAAGGTTCCCAGAGGGAACCTTTTGTCTAACTTGACATTGCAAGAAATTATTTCTTGTAACGACGAGCTAAGTTGTCTAAACGCTCATTAGCGCGTGCAGCATCAGCCTTAACGAAAGCAACATCGTTAGCCAGCTTTGACTGCTGTGCCTTTAATGCGTCAACGTCAGCCTGAATTGCATCGAGCTTAGCGTTGATATCGCTATTAGAAGTACAACCAACTAATACAGTGGCACCTAAGGCAACAACGCCTAACATAGCCTGAAATTTATTCATTATTTATCTCCAATACTGTTTAAACAGAGATCACTGGAAATATTCCAGTGGCAAGAACAATTCTAATATAAATAAAATACAGTAGCGCAATCTTTTTCAAAAATTTCAAAAAGAAATATTAACTGATTATTATTCAATGCAATTTTTTTTAATTTCTGCGCCCACAAATGAGGCTAGATCAAAATAATATGTGACATTGATCACATTTATTTTTTCAATTTCGCTATCTTTTCCTACCAGAATACAGTTTTTTACACCTGCTTCTGCTGCGCCGATGAGATCCCTAGCGTGATCTCCTACCGCATAGGAATCTGCTGGACTTATATTGAAGTCTGAAATTGCTCTTTTATACATTCCTGGCTTGGGTTTTCTGCAATCACAATCAACCCTATAAGCCGGGATCTGAGCTTCGGGGTGATGAGGACAGTAGTACACACCATCAAAGCCGCAGCCATGCAGTCTTAAAACCTGCTGCATATAGGATGTTACCCTGCAGAAATCAGATTCAGTGTACATACCTCGGGCAATACCAGACTGATTGGTAACCAGGATAAGCAGGAATCCCTGTTTTTTCAGCTCGTTGAGAGCTGAAAAAACTCCATCTATAAATTCAAATTGTTCTATAGAGCCAACGTACCCGTAATCTTCGTTAATGACGCCGTCTCTATCGAAAAATACCGCTTTATTCATGAAAAATTCTATTGCTCTAAAGATTCAATAAAACTTTTGTCTAAAGCTATATCTTCGTTTTTTGTTACGCCTACACCCTGTCTTGCGATCGTGCTTGCAAGCTCTTTTGCTTCAGATAATGAGTGCAG
The DNA here is from genome assembly GCA_003477345.1 of Succinivibrionaceae bacterium. Classification (GTDB taxonomy): domain Bacteria; phylum Pseudomonadota; class Gammaproteobacteria; order Enterobacterales; family Succinivibrionaceae; genus Succinivibrio. The sequence goes on from DMTG01000002.1 coordinate 1,399, forward strand.
CTTATATGATCCGCACTGGTACTTGTTAGCCGCAGGAATTTTGTAATCATCCGGCAAAGCTTCGATTTCTTTCATAGACTCAAGCATACTCTTGGCGACTTTTTCTGCATCAGCACAGCCAATAAGACTCATGTAAAAACCAGTCTTGCAGCCCATAGGTGAAATATCTATTACTTCAACTTTACCTGGCTCATTTACGTGAGTGCGCATTATGCCTGCAAATAAATGTTCAAAGGTATGAAGTCCTTTTTCAGGCATCATCTGTTCGTTTGGTCTAAAAAATCTTAGATCCCATACCTCAATTTCATCTCCCTTAGGGGTCTTCATGACTTTTGCCAGTCTTACCGAAGGAGCAGGCATAATTGTATGATCTACTAGAAAGCTGTCTATTAGTGGCATTGTGGATTCCTCAACGATAATTCAAAACTGCGAAAACAGTTTTTTGGAAATATTTATATTCTGATATTAGTACAGAGTGTACTCGAATAAAACTGCGTCCCCTTATGACGAGAAACTTTTTCGTCAATAAGTCGACACAGTATTTTTTCAACATGCTAGTAAAGATTACAGTGCATTAGTTGGTCTTTATAATTTTTGGCGGTTGCTTCAACCGATTTTGCAGCACCTTTTAGCCATGTTTTATTCTCATAGCTGCGGTTTTTATAACCGTTCCAGCCTTCGTGATAGTTCAGATACTGATTGTAAGCGTCAGAAAAGGGAACGCCGTTCCTCTGCTTTGACTTGGTCATATACCAGCCGACAAAGTCTAGAGAATCCTGAAAATCAGAGCGAGAAGAAAACATAGATCCCTGCTCACTTACATATTCAGACCATACTTCATCCTGAGCCTGAGAATATCCGTAAGAACTGCTCCCTCTGCCGTAAGGAATGAACAAAAACCAGCGCATAGGAGGCTTGGCATCCTCTTTATAACCAGATTCGTGGTATATGATCGCCATGGCGACATTGATGGGAACGCCATATTTTTGATGTACCTTATTAGCAGCGTTATACCAGTCATCTTTTTCCTGAAAAATAGAGCACAGGTTCGTTTTATTACTCGGAGGAGTCGTCGAACAGCCACTTACAATCGCCGAAGCAAAAAGCAAGAAAAATAATTTTGACTTAAATTTTTTTATTTTCAGCATTAGCTGTATTCCATTATCTTGTATTTAGATAGCGTCTTCGCCTTCTTCACCAGTTCTAATACGGATCACTCTTTCTACAGTAGAAACAAAAATCTTTCCGTCTCCAATTTTTCCGGTGTGAGCGCCTTTGGTGATTGACTGGATACATAAGTCTACGTCTTCGTCTTTTACAACCAGCTCAATTTTTGCTTTAGGCAAAAAATCAACTACGTACTCTGCGCCTCTATACAGCTCTGTATGCCCTTTTTGCCTGCCAAACCCCTTTACCTCTGATACTGTCATGCCAGAAATACCATTGGCACTTAAAGCTTCACGAACATCATCCAATTTAAAAGGTTTGATAATTGCTACGATTTTTTTCATAAGAACTCTCTACTTGCTGAAGACATACTTCTGGTTTACAAAAGTTATCCAAACTTTTCTAATATCTAATGATAACACTTGAACAACCACTTATATACTGTTGAAGCTTTTTAGTGATCTTTTTGACTTCCTCCTCTTGCTA
>DMTG01000045.1 GCA_003477345.1 Succinivibrionaceae bacterium
GGATGGGCAGAACAGGATCCTGAGGACTGGTATAAAGCTGCGGTCAAAACCATAAAAACCGTTTTAAAAAAGAGTGAAGTCAATAATGAAGATATTGCCGGACTTTCGATTGCAGGTCAGATGCATGGTCTGGTTATGCTCGACAAGAAGGGTGAAGTTCTGCGCAGAGCAATTCTGTGGTGCGATTCAAGAACCAGCATTCAGTGCGATGAAATAACACAGAAAGTCGGCCGCAAGCGCTTAATAGAAATCACAGCCAACCCGGCTCTTACCGGTTTTACTGCTCCAAAAATTCTCTGGGTTAGAGAAAATGAAAAGGACATCTATGATAAGTGCGCAGCTATTCTGCTTCCTAAAGATTACGTACGCTATCGCCTTACCGGCAGGCTTTTAATGGAGATTTCCGATGCTTCAGGCACCAATTTGCTGGATATCAAAAAAAGAGAATGGTCTAAAGAAATATTAAAAGATCTCGATATCAAGCCAGGTCTTCTGCCTCCACTCGTAGAATCAAGTGCTGTAGCCGGCAATATAACCAAAGAAGCTGCCAAGGCAACCGGACTTTTAAAAGGAACCATCGTAGCCGGTGGTGCCGGAGACAATGCGGCTGCCGCAATTGGAACCGGTGTATGCCGTGACGGAATGGCCTTCGTTACTTTAGGCACATCCGGCGTAGTATTTTCTCATACTTCCAAGCCGGTTATTGATCCTTTAGGCCGAGTACATACCTTCTGTGCTGCGGTGCCTAATGCCTGGACTGCCATGTCCTGCACACTGGCTGCCGGTCTGTCGCTGCGCTGGACCCGCGATGAGCTGTATGAGGCCGAGAATAAAAAATGCAAGAAAAACGGCAAAGATATCTATGATCTGATGACCTCCAAGGCTGCCAAGGTTCCTGTAGGTTCAGATGGACTTATTTATCTGCCTTATCTCATGGGTGAACGCTCTCCTATTCTTGATCCTGATGCCAGAGGCGTCTTCTTCGGACTCTCTGCCATGCATACCAAGGCTCACATGACAAGAGCGGTTCTGGAAGGTATAACCCTGTCTCAGCGGCATAATCTTCATGTCTTAAGCGAAATGGGCATTGTACCTGAAGTATTGCGCGGCTGTGGCGGAGGACTTGCATCTAAGGTCTGGCGTCAGATGCTCGCAGATGCCTTAAAGTGCAAAGTAGTTACTACCAAGAATAAGGAAGGCCCGGCATTAGGCGCTGCAATTTTAGCAGGCGTGGCTTCCGGACTATTTGAAAGCGTCGAGCAGGGCTGTCTTGATCTTGTAAAGACCTCATCTGTTCATAGTAAGCCTGACGCAGAAAACAGTGCCAAGTATGATGAAATCTATAAGCTGTATACCTTTCTGTACCCTCAGCTCAGACCGGCATTTGCTAAACTTGCAGATTTACGTGACACACTTTCTGGAAACAGAAAAACAGAATACAAGTCTGTAGAAAGCGTAGAGTTCGAGCGTTATGGAAAGGTCATTGACGGTATAAATACCAAAAAGGTTATTTCCATCCTGAAGAAAACCCCGCTGCCTAAGAAAGGCACAGTCTACGAGACATCAGAAAAGAGCCTTGAGCTGCCTGATCTTATGGAAGATATTCAGATGCGGGTGTTTGGCGGTCTGAAAATACAGATTGGCTACTGCAACGGCGATAATCATACCTTAAATGCCCTTGAGTATCACAGAAACTGCGAAGTTAACATCGCAGAAAAAGATACTCTGATAATGGTGGCACCTATCACTGCTATCCGTGACGGAATTATCGACTCTGAAAGCGTAGAAACCTTTCTGGTTAAGGCTGGCACCGCTCTGCAGTTCTATGAGACCACGCTGCACTACTGCCCATGCACCGGACCTTCTGAGAAGTACTTCAGAATGGCCTGCATTCTGCCTAAAGATACCAATACAGAAAAGCCTGAAAACCTGAGTACTGAAGGCGAAGCCGGCTATCTTACCAATAACAACAAGTGGCTTTTTGCCCATAAAGATTCAGACGAAGGCAGATCCGGCATTACCAAGGGCCTGCTGATAGGTGAAAACATCACTCTTAAGAATTGATTTATAAATGGAGAAACACATGCAATCTATTAATATTCCAAAATTAAAGCTGGGCATTATTGCCGTATCCCGCGACTGCTTTATCCGCACACTGTCTGAACGCCGTCGCGCTGCGGTTGTAGCTGCCTGTCAGAAAGCCGGGATTGACATAAAAGAGATCAAAATAACCGTAGAGAATGAAAAGGATGCTCTAAGTGCCGTAACTGAAGCAAAAGAGCTTGGCTGCAATTCTCTTGTAGTATTCTTAGGCAACTTCGGACCTGAAACTCCAGAGACTCTGATTGCTCAGAATTTTGCCGGCCCTTGCATGTATGTTGCTGCCGCAGAAGAGAGCGGCAATGATCTAGTAGACGGACGCGGTGATGCCTACTGCGGAATGCTGAACTGCTCTTATAATCTCGGACTGCGCAAGCTGAAGGCTTTTATACCTGACTATCCTGTAGGTACAGCAGATGAATGCGCCGCCATGATTGCCGAGTTTATGCCGGTAGCCCGTACCTTATTAGGTCTATCCAAGCTTAAGATTATTTCTTTTGGTCCAAGACCTCAGGACTTTTTCGCCTGCAATGCTCCAATTAAAGGGCTGTATGATTTAGGTGTTGAGATTGAGGAAAATTCAGAGCTCGATCTGCTGGTTGCCTACAGAAAGCACAAGGATGACAAGCGTATTCCAAAGATTATTGAAGAAATGAAACAGGAGCTTGGAAACGGCAACACCTATCCAGAGTTCTTAGACAGAATGGCGCAGTTTGAACTTACCTTGACCGACTGGGCAGAAGCACATAAAGGCGCCAGAGAGTATGTCTGCTTTGCCGATAAATGCTGGCCGGCCTTCCCTGAAGAATTCGGCTTTGAACCTTGCTATGTAAACTCACGTCTGGCCTCCCGCGGCATACCTGTTGCCTGCGAAGTTGATATCTTCGGAGCTCTTTCTGAATACATCGGAGCCTGTATTACTGAAGATGCAGTCACCCTGCTTGATATTAATAACTCAGTGCCAAAAGATCTGTTTGATGCGGACATCAAGCCTAAGTTCCCTCAGTACAAGCTTACAGACACCTTTATGGGCTTCCACTGCGGCAATACACCTTTCTGCAAGCTGACCTCATCAACCGAGTGCAATTTAAAGCTTGGCAAGATAAATTATCAGATTATTCAGCATCGTCTGTTAGAGCCTCAGGGATCAGAGCCTGACTTTACCAGAGGAACACTAGAAGGTGATATCGGCGCAGGTCCTATTACTTTCTTCAGACTGCAGACAACTCCAGATACGAAACTGCAGGCCTATGTAGCAGAAGGTGAAATTCTGCCTGTAGGAACCCGTTCTTTTGGCGGCATAGGAATCTTTGCTATAAATGAGATGGGCAGATTCTATCGTCATGTTCTTATAGAAAAGCGTTATCCGCATCATGGTGCCGTTGCCTTTGGCCATGTCGGAAAAGCTCTGTTTAATGTATTTTCAATTCTGGGCGTTGCAGATATTGCATACAATAAACCGGCAGGCTGTCTGTATAAGACTGAAAATCCATTTAAATAAGGATGCCGGATTTATAAATATCTAGGCTTATATCAGGCAGTTTAGATTCCGCCTGGTATTTGTCTGTGTCTTCTAAGAAAATGCTGACGAATACTTCTACAAGGATAAATAATGAGCGTTACTGTAAAGGATATAGCCAATGCTGCCGGAGTGTCCAGAGGCACTGTAGACCGGGTTCTGCATGACAGAGGCGCAGTCAAGGCAGAGGTTGCATTAAGGGTCAAAGCTCTTGCCAAAGAAATGGGCTATGTACCAAATCGAGTCGGCAGAGCTCTGGCGTCTTACAAGACACGATATAAAATTGGGGTAATGCTGCCGTCTGTAGGCAATCCTTTTTTTGATGAAGTAATCGAAGGCATTGAAGCTGCTCATCGGGAATATAAGGATTTAGGCGTGGATATCCTGATAAAGAAAATTCAGGGCTATGATGAAAAGATCCACGTCGCCGCGTTAATGGAGCTCATAAATTCTGACTGTGAAGCTCTATGTGTGTCCAGCATCAATTCAGGGAAGATCCATAAACTTTTAAATGACTGTTATAGTGCCGGGAAAAAAATAATTCTCCTGAATTCTGATCTGGAAAATACCAGGAGACTGTGCTTTATAGGTCCTGATTATTTCAAGTCAGGTCAAACCAGTGCCGGTATGCTGTCCATGATTCACAGGGACGAAAAACTCAGAATACTGATTATTACAGGCTCTAAGCAGATGTTAGGACATAATCAGCGAATAGAGGGTTTTAAATCAGAATTAGAGAAGTTAAACAACAGTTTTGAAATCTTAGATGTTCTTGAGTGCAATGACTCAGAAATTACCGCACAGCAGATAACATCCTCATATCTCAAAGAGCACCCTGAGGTAAACTGCGTTTTTGTAGTGGCAGCCGGCGTACAGGGAGTAGGGGCGGCGCTGATCGCTCATTCAGACAGCCGCATAACCGCCATGGCCTTTGATGATATATACTCAACTAAAGAACTGGTAAAAGCCGGCATCTTGAAGTTTGTCGTATGTCAGCAGCCAAGAAGGCAGGGGTATCATGCCATTAAAAAGGCATATCTGGCGCTTGCAGGATTAATTCCTGAAAAAACAGATGATTTTATAACAGATACTTTAATCAAGATAAAATCAAATCTCGATTAACTTTGAGGATTCTGTGTAGCTGCTGTGATTCGGTGGAACACCGATTATCAACCCCAGCCATTAAAGGATGGACAGCTCCTTTTAGCAGTTAAAGCCCGCAAGCTGGAGAAGACAAATCGGCTGAAAATATTATAGCGCTGTATTTAGGTTTTTATAAAAAAAATTTGTGATTTTTAGAAGGTTCCTGATTTTTTTAGACTTTCAATAAATTTTGGTGCAATTCTCAGGAAATCATAAAAATTTTGTTTATAACTTCTCTGGTGCTATATTATACGCGTCAAAACTCACAGCGCGCCCATAGAGTCAACATGTAAAAGCCTATGGTATATAACTTCCTGTGCTGTGCAACAGTAGACAAACTCTAGTGTTGGTCTGCCTGGCAATCAGGCGGGCGTGTCATATATATATCAATAAAATAAGGATCTATGATGAAACGCGAACTTACTTACAAAGAAAAGTTCGAGGTCATGGATAGGGAAGCTCTGGCTACCTTAATCTGTGCCATTCTAGTAACCATCTTTTTCTGGGGAGCCATTTTCCTCTTAAAAGACAATCCTACGCAGTATCTGCTCTCCATGCCGCTCTGGTTTACCGTATCCTGTATTGGCGGATATCTGGTTTCTGTATTCGGAGTTATTTTCATTGTTAAACGCTATTTCGTCGATTTCTCTTTAGACGACGATAAGGACAGCAGCAATGATTAATATAACTGTAATCCCTGTACTGATATTCTTAGCAATTCTTATCCTTATTGGACTGATTGCAAACAGGGCAACTAATAAATCAGGAAATTTCCAGAAAGACTATTTTGTTGCCAATCGTAGTTTGGGCGCTATCGTACTTGCAATGACTCTGGTTGCAACCTACGGCTCTGTAAGCTCTTTTGTGTCAGGTCCTGGTGTCGCCTGGAATCTGGGCTTTGGCTGGGTTGTTTTCGCTGCACCGCAGATCATCACAGGATTCTTTATTCTGGGAATTCTCGGTAAAAAACTGGCTGTTATCGCAAGACGCATTGATGCGCTTACGATAATCGATGTGATCCGTGCCCGTTTTGAATGCAAGGCTCTGAATATTCTGCTGTCTTTAGTACTGCTTATTTTCTTCACTGCCATGGTTGTAGGTCAGTATATCGGCGGAGCTCAGATTTTTGCTGCTATCACAGGACTTGACTATAAGCTTGGTCTGCTGATGTTCGCCGCGGTGACAGTGCTTTATACTTCATCAGGCTTTAAAGCGGTAGTGCTGACTGATACCGTCTGTGCGATTCTGATGGTTGTGGGCATGTGTACTCTTGGCTATACAATTTTGGATAAGGCAGGCGGAATTGAAAACATTATGCAGACCCTTTCTGCAGTAAATGTTGGTGAGGACGGCATTTCAAACAACTTAAAGCCTGATGCCGGCGGATCACTTCCATACGGACTGCTTTTCTCTGCCTGGCTGCTGGTTGGCTTCTGCACAGTCGGTCTGCCTCAGTCTGCCGTACGCTGCATAAGCTACAGGAGTGCATCTGATCTGCATAGAGCCATGATAGTGGCGACTATTGTATGCGGTGCTCTTATGATTGGCATGACTCTTCTTGGTGTACTGTCAAGAGCTGTTATCTTAGAGACTCCTGCTAATGGAACAGACGCTGTAATGCCGCTTCTTATAACCTATAATATGAGCCCGCTGCTGGCCGGCATAACTATCATAGGACCTCTGGCTGCCACCATGTCAACTGTAAGCTCTCTGCTGATAGCATCTTCATCTGCAATAGTCAGAGATTTATATGTTGAATTAAAGGGTGTTCAGCCTATCGGTAGCAGTGTAAAGGGCAACAAGCTCATGACCGTGTCGGTAACCATCGTTATTGGTATTGTTTCTATTCTGCTGGCTTTATATCCACAGAGTATCGTGGTATGGGTTAATATGTTTGCCTTTGGCGGACTTGAAAGTGCTTTCGTATGGCCTCTGGTTTTAGGTCTGTTCTGGCCTAGAATGAATGCCCGCGGAGCTCTTCTTGGAGTTGTACTGGGACTTGGTCTTTACACTCTGGCTATGGCAACCGGATTTAAAGTAGGATCCTGGCACAGTATTCTTATCGGAATGGTTATGGGCTTCCTTGGAAGCGTGGCTGGAACCTACTTAGGTCAGATGCCAGGCTTGAAGATTAAGCAGGTTTTCTTCCCTCATAAAATCTAAATAAACTATGTTCCTGCTTATTTAGCAGGAACATTCTCATCAAATCTTGAGCTTCATGCCTTTTGGCAGTTTTCTGCTTCTGAACAGCTTTATTATCCTCATCACATAAATTAGCGCACTGGTAGTAAGACCAAATATAAAGCCAATCCATATCCCCTGTGCTTTCAGCTGAGGTAGCCCGAGTGCTCCCCAGGAGAGCAGATAGCCTAGTGGTGTTCCTATAACCCAGTAGGCAAAAAGAGATACTATAAATATGGTTTTGGAATCTTTAAAGCCTCTTAAAATGCCAATGCTCATCATCTGAATAGAGTCCGGCAGCATATACACAGAACACAGGATCAAAAGACCTGCAGCAAGATCGATTACCTGATTATCACCAGAGTAAAGCTCAGCTATTTCATGGCAGAAAAGAATCATAACCGTAAAGGACAGGGCGTACAGTACAAAATTGACCTTATAGGCAGATTTTGTAAAAGCCTCAGTACGCTCCCAGTTACCGGCACCAATGTATTCTCCAACCTTGATGGTAGCTGCCATGGCAAGTGACATCGGTACCATGAAGAACAGGCCTGATACATTGATTGCAATAGAGTGGGCGGCAACCACAATTGGTCCAAATGGACTTAAGATGAGAGCTGCAATCGAAAAACAGGCGATTTCGATGGCGGAGCTCAGCGCAAGGGGAAGCGCCAGCCTGAAAAAGTTTCTGCATTCTTCAAAAGAAAAATCATAAAATTTAGAGAGAATTCTGCAGTCACGATTAAATCTGGCAACCTTAAGATATATAAAAAGCTGAAGCGCTGCTATATACAGGGTAAGGCTGGTAGCGACACCACAGCCAATTCCGCCTAAAGCGGGGGCGCCGAATTTTCCGAAGATGAAAATGTAGTTCAGAGGAAT
>DMTG01000262.1 GCA_003477345.1 Succinivibrionaceae bacterium
AAAGCTATGAGCACAAAAGGCAGGACGGTCCACTCCCAGAGAAATTTTTTTCTGTAAATGAGCAGACGGCCAAACCAGGTCTGCAGGCCGCCTGTAAGCAGCGCAAACGGCCAGGAGGCTCCCAGAAAACCCGCGACCAGTGTCTGTATAAGACCGATTCCGGCAGGCACCAGCCAGTCTGAGTCCCTGTAGCCGGTTCTAGGTCTTGCCCACAGACAGATAAGAGCAATGTAGGAGGAGAAAAACAGCGTAATAAAGCCTGGTGATCCGTCGCCGCCAGACAGATTGGCGACCATTACCGCCAGAAGAATACACACCGCGTGCACTCCCAAACGGGATACTACCTGCTTTGCAGTATTCCATACACCGTCACTGGATTTCTCCTCGTAAGCAGAATTCCGTTCTGCTGCATTCTGTTTTTCTGCACTGCTCTTGTTCATAACTGCCTCGAGCTTACTTCTGTACGCCAGAGGCACTTTCACCGTGGGCATTGCTAATAACCTGCTCACGTTTTCTTGCAGCCAGATCGGTAAGACGTACTCTGAGATCCTCTTCCATCTTCTTGAGCTCTAGTTCAGTATTCTGGCGGCGCTCTCTGCCTTCATTGGCGATATTGATGGTTTCCTCTATGGTTGACAGCAGCTTTTCCTGTACTTCCTTGAGAGTTTCCACGTCCACAATGCCTCTTTCAACCTCTCTGGCAGTTTCTACAGTTGCTGTCTGCAGCATTTCGGCATTCTTCTTTAACATGGCGTTGGTGGTGTCAGCAACATCCTTCTGCAGTTTAGCTGCGGACTTCTGACTGTGAATGGACAGAGCCAGCACCATCTGATTCTTCCAGATTGGGATAGTGGCCAGCACGCTGGTCTGAATCTTTTCGGCAAGCGTTCTGTCATTATTCTGGATCATGCGGATCTGAGGGGCGGTCTGCAGAGTAATGGTTCTTGAAAGCTTGAGATCGTGCAGCCTGCGCTCAAAACGGTTCAGAGCCTCGGCAAAATCTCTGACATTCTGGGCATCAAGATTATCCTTGGTCTCTTCAGCTTTGGCCTCAAGAGCCGGCAGTTCGAGCTTGCGAGCCTCTTCAAGACGCTGTTCTCCTGCCTTGATATAGGCACTCAGATCTCCATAGAAATCCTTGTTCTTATCATAGAGCTGCTCTAGCACCTCAATATCCTTAAGCAGATTCATCTGGGCGTCATCAAGCTTGCCTGCTATGCCGTCTATCTGCTCTGATACGGTGTCAAACTGGGCAATAGTAGAGCTTACCTTGTCAAACAGACCGCCGATAAAAGGAATGTACTGCAGGATGCTCTTTTTAGGGCTGGCGATTGACTGAATATCCACGCCTTTGACATTCTGCAGCAGGGTTGACAGCTGAGCGCCAACCTCTCCTGAATCCTTTACTCTGACATTGCTTAAAATGGAATCGGCAAATTTGGAGATCCCCTCCATGGTTTTGGTGCCGTAGCTTATGGTAAGAGTCGGATCTTTAAAATCTATCTCTTTTAAGGCTTCCTGAATTTTGGTTGCGGGGATTTCGGTGTTTTCTAATGAAATAACTTGATTATTTTCCATTTATAATTCCTTATACTGCTACAAAAGTAATTATTGGTCAGTTGTTCTTGTTCTGTGGCTTGGGCTTTGCCGTTCTTTCGGTCCTGCTGTACAGATAAACCTCAGAATCGTCATCAAACTCCATCGAGTTCTCTACCACGTAATCCCGAGCATCTGTTTTAGGCCTTACGGAAATCAGCCCGGATGCCATGTAGTGCACTATTAAATAGCCAACTACTAGGCCTGCCAGTACGCCAATTACTATGGCTATGATCAGAGGATCATCCATACTAGTAACCTCCTCCGGTCTGTTCAGAGAGCAGATACACATAAGCTATTACAGAAAACAGCACACTAAGTCCTGCAGCAATCAGCGCAAAGGCCCTGTAGAAAGCCGCATCGTCTCTTGGCAGATTGCCGACAAACCTGCCAGTCTGGCCATTCATGGCAAAGGTATAGCGCTTGCCTCTCCAGTTGGTTCCCATGAGCCACACCGGGTAGAGCACGTACTTAGCCCCCATTTTCTTGAATCTGATATCCTCGCGCCTTAAGGAAACGCTGTCGTAGCCTGAGATAGTATTTTCAAACTCTCTTCTGGTAGAGTTCTTCATGCGCTCCTCAACCTTAGGAGTTACCGCCTCCTGATCCTGATCGTAGCGGTTAGCGGCATAGCCCGAGAGGTAGGCTGCCTGATAATCAACGCCTTCCTTCGGATCAAAAGGCTCGATGGATTCCATAAGGGTATCATCCATTTGAGAGGAGCCGTCGTGAGGCACGTTCTCAAACTCTATCCAGCCCTTTCGGGTTACATCATAGTAATTGCGCCTTACATAGTCGTAGTCACTGTCAGACCAGCGCTCCACCTGTACGCAGCGGAAGACCAGATTGCCTCTGACTCTGCTCGAAAACAGCCAGTACGGAACATATACGCCCTTAATCTCGGATATATGGTTCTCATCCTTGAAAACCGCCGGCAGAAAATGTTTGCCCTGAAGATGCCTGCGGTAGCATTCCTTGACCGCTTTTTTATCAAGCTTGAAAGGCACAATGAAATCAGGCTTCAGAGTTCCCTCAAACATCTTAGGCACCACGTGAGGATTGCCGCAGAAAGGACAGGAGGTCGCTCCGGTGCCTTTCTGCACCACTATCTGGCCGCCGCAGCTTTCACAGATATAGCTCTCCATCTGCGCATTTTCCTGTTCAGAAAAAGCGCTGCCGCCCTTTACGGTCTCTGTATCTATCTGCTCTGAGGCCGCCTCTTTATCCTTCTGTTCCTGATTTTTAAAGGCATCTACATCTACCTCGGTATCGCAGTAAGGACATTTCATTTTCTGACTTCGGCTGTCGAACTCGAGGGTTCCTCCACAGGCCGGGCATTTAAAGGAATTCAGATCATCTGACATTTTCAGCTGCCTTTAATATCATTGCTGTCAAAAGGATCGCCGCATTCCGGGCAGAATTTTGGCGGATGGTGCGGATCTTCAGGGATCCAGCCACATTTGTCGCACTGATAGACAGGTGCGCCAGACGGACGCGGTTTGCCGCATTCAGAACAGAACCTGCCTTTGTTGACAGCGCCGCATGAGCAGGTCCAGCCGTCTACCTTCGGCATAGGAGCGCCGCACTCGGAACAGAACTTGCCTTTAGAGGTGTTGCCGCATTTAGGACAGATCCAACTGCCTGCCGGCACTGCGCTCTCAGCTTTAGCTGGAGACGGAGTGTTATTCTGCTGATTCTGGGCTGCCATTTTGTAAAGATCAGCTGCCTGAATTCCGCCTGCCTGCTGCGCCATGCCCATACCCATGAAGCCGGTCATGGCTCCAGCGCTGTTCTGAGCAGCCTGCTGCATGGCCGCCGCCTGAGCTGCTGTAAGCTGAGCTGCTGCCATGCCTGGATCACGCATCACGGCTCCGCGCTGCAGATCTTTTATCATCTTGGCATCTTCTTCTGGCAGCGTTACGGAATTTATGGCAATGGAAACCACGTCAAGGCCGCGCAGCTGAGACCATTTGGCCGACAGCTCCTGATTCATGACCTTGCATAGTTCATCTACATGAGAAGGAATAGAGTATGGTCTGATTTCAAGATCAGACAGCCTGGCAAGTGCCGGCTGCAGCGCACTGATGAATTCAGTCTTCAGCTGTCCCTGAATTTCATCTACGTCATATTCGCTGGCGATATTGCCGCATACATTGGTATAAAAGGAAATCGGATCGGTGATTTTAAATGAGAAGACACCGTTGCAGCGCAGAGAAACGTCTACATCGAGTCCTATATTGCGATCGACGACTCTAAATGGGACCGGCACAGCCGTACCGAATTTGTTGTCGAGGATTTCCTTAAGGTTGAAATAGTACAGTCGGTGATCTCGTCCGGTACTGCCGCCGTATTTAAAGCGGCGCCACATGGTATCAAACACGGAGCGGATTTTCTGCTCATTGAGCTCGCCTACAAAAATACTAGGTTCGGCATCAGTCTTGAAGGTAAACAGACCAGGCTCAGCCACAACTTCCGTCACAACTCCCTGATCAACAATGATGGCGCACTGACCGTCAGCAACCACAATGCCGGAACCGTCAGAAATTACATTGTCATCGCCATAGCGGTTTGAAGATCTGTGGCCGACATTCTTAAGTCCCTTTACCACCAGCACGTCTGCAGGCAGAGCGTTACAAGTAAAATAATCTTTCCACTGATCTGCCAGGGTTCCCAGCGTTGCCCCTAATGCAGCCTTTATTAGCCCCATGAGGTCCTCCATGTTTGATATTGTTTTTGTGAATTCTTTTATCTTTATTTTAAAGTCTAAAGACAATATTCGAACAGTTTTACCGATAATTTAGGCATCAGATCAAGATTTTTTACCAAATTGTGCCCGAAAAGCCCCTGGCTTCAGCCATAGGGAACTGTCAATAAGAAAGGCTGGATTGTTACGCAGCTCTGAGTTTTAGAAAGCTGTCAGAAAAAAGCTGCTTAGAAATGCGCCAGTAAGGCGCACTGGTTATCAGGAGATGGATAAGTTTTTTTACGCTGATTAGGAAACGGTTTTTTCAATTTTAAGACAGTACAGTCTGTCTTCGCCAACGGAAGATAATTCTGCCTGCTTCTGCACAAACAGATCTCCAAGCGCCAGAATCTCCTGCCTGTCGTTTAATACCAGACACTCAAAATCTCTATCCCAGACAGGAACCGAAAACTCGCCAAACAGCTTTTTAAGCTCTCTTGAGTGAGCTCTGGCTGCAGGCTTGAGGCGCATCTGACCTTTGAGGTTGAAATCAAGCAGCACTCGGTCTGCTACCTTAAAGCCTTTTTTAAGATCATCTGTCTCCTCTAAGGAATAGCAGACATCGCCAAGCTTAAGTTTCTGACCTAACCGCAGCTCGTACACCTGCTTTTCGGGAGCTCTGCAGACTGGCACCACGCATAAAAGACTGCGGTAGCGGCGCAGGTGATACTTATCTGAAATCTTCACGAGGCCGTGCTGATCATTGTCGGTTCTGCACAGAGCTATAGCCTGCTGTATACAGGAATATTCAACCGGCAGACTGGTGTGGGTATTTATGAACATCCGAAGAACTGAAGTCAGCAGAGTTTCATCGGTGAGATCGAGCTTTGCTATATCCAGTCCTCTTGGTGTCAGAGCCTTTTCATAAAAAATTCTGGTATAGCGTTCAGCAAGTTCATGCTCCTGTCCGCATAACTTCTGACTGCGCAGTATAGAGCAGTCGATACCCGGGAAACGGGTTTTTAGGAGAGGCAGGACTTTAAGTCTTATGAAATTGCGCTCAAATTTCAGATAGCTGTTTGAAATATCGTACACAAAATCAAAACCCAGCGCCTGTATAATCTCTTCTATCTGCTTTTTATGCAGTTCTAAAAGCGGTCTTACTATCGTGCCCCGCTCATCCCTGATGAGAAAATGCATGCCGGATAAGCCTCTGGGACCAGAACCGCGCTTTAAGGCCAGCAGGAAACTCTCCACCTCGTCATCAGCCTGATGACCAAGCATCAGCACGCCGCCTTTGAGATTATCAAGCAGAGCGGCATAGCGCTCGGCTCTGGACACCTCTTCTGGAGATCTGCCTCCTCCATAGACAATGTGCAGCCTCGGTGTTACTAAATCCACTTTGACTCTCTGACACAGTCTTGTACAGTGATCAAGCCATACAGGATCATCTGCATCCAGACCATGGATACAGTGCACCGCCTGTACCTGACTCTCTGGGCACAGTTCACGAATTCTTACTGCTAAGAGGAGAACTAGAGTTGAATCAGCCCCGCCTGACAGTCCGATTACCAGTCTGTCCACGGGGACTGCATTTATTACTTTTTCAGCAAGCGCATCTAAAATGCGCCTGGCTTCTTCTGCCTGCATGGCTAATAGCCATAGCTCATCAGGCGGGAATAACGCTGTTCAATCAGGCGATCGCCTGGCAGATTCAGAAGATCATTTATGTCTTCTAAAAGACGTACCTTGAGAGAATTTGCTACAGCGTCATAATCTCTGTGAGCGCCGCCCAGAGGCTCCTCAATGACATTGTCAATG
The DNA here is from genome assembly GCA_003477345.1 of Succinivibrionaceae bacterium. GTDB lineage: Bacteria > Pseudomonadota > Gammaproteobacteria > Enterobacterales > Succinivibrionaceae > Succinivibrio. Next base: position 6,101 of record DMTG01000262.1, read on the forward strand.
AGCTTGAGCTCTTTGAGATCCTTGGCGGTAATGCGCATGGCCTCAGCGGCGAGCGATGCCTTGTCAGCACTCTTCCATAGAATGGATGCACAGCCTTCAGGTGAGATAACCGAATAGGTAGAGTACTGCAGCATATTGACTCTGTCACCGACACCGATGGCCAGAGCGCCGCCGGAGCCGCCTTCACCGATAACGGTGCAGACAATAGGCACTCTTAAATTGGACATGAGCTTTAAATTCTCGGCAATAGCTCCTGCCTGAGAACGCTCTTCAGCATCGATGCCAGGATAGGCGCCCGGGGTATCGATAAAGGTGATAATAGGCACATGAAAACGCTCGGCAAGCTGCATCAGACGGGCAGCCTTGCGGTAGCCTTCAGGGCGCGGCATTCCGAAATTGCGCTTGGTGCGCTCTTTTACATCACGGCCTTTCTGATGACCTATTACCATTACCGGCATGCCGTTTAAACGGGCAAAGCCGCCAATGATAGCCTTGTCATCGGCAAAAGCTCTGTCGCCGTGCAGCTCGTGATAGTCAGTGAAGATCCTGTCTATATAGTCCTGAGTGTACGGTCTGCATGGATGACGTGAAATCTGAGAGATCTGCCAGGCAGACAGAGATGAGAAAATCTTTTTGGTAAGCTCAAGATTCTTCTTCTCCAGCTGCTTTAGCTCTTTTGACATGTCTACGGCAGCATCACTCTGAACGTCCTTGCTAAGACGCTTTAATTCTTCAATGTGTTCAACCAGATCAGCAATCGGCTGTTCAAAATCAAGATAATTAATATTCATAATTTTTTCTCTATTTCAGCAGTGACACTTTACTACATTGCGAAAAACTTTTCTACTTTGATTTTTTTATTAAAAATCAGCACATTCCGCGCTCAGCCAGAATTTTTCTTATAGGTCCGTAGCTTTTACGGTAACAGTCTATTATAGGAAGCTTAGAAAGAATTTCCAGATGCGCCTTGGTAGGGTAGCCCTTGTGCTTGGCAAAGCCATACTCTGGATGCTGTCTGTCGAGCTCATACATCTGACGGTCGCGTTCAACTTTGGCAAGAATGGAGGCAGCGCTGATCTCCTGAACCCGCGCATCTCCCTTGACCACAGCTTCCGCTCTTATAGGCAGGGCAGGCGGTACTCTGTTGCCATCAACCAGCATGAGATCGCATGAAAGATTCATAGCTTCATAGGCTCTGCGCATAGCCTCCAGAGAGGCCCACAGGATATTCATGCTGTCAATTTCCTCGGGGGTGCACTGTCCTATGCCGTAAGCCAGCGCCTGCTCCTTTATTACAGGCTCTAGCTGATCGCGTCTGCGCTCTGTCAGTTTTTTTGAATCATTGAGACCTTCAATAGGTCTTGACGGATCAAGAACCACACAGGCGGCAACCACGTTTCCCATCAGAGGACCTCTGCCGGCCTCGTCTGCTCCGCATACTTTGAAGCAGACCGGATCCAGCGGATAGACAAACTGCGGATATACTACACTAGCCATTAAGGATTAGTCCCTTAGACCGCCAAACTTAGGCTCTGTTTTATCGTTTTCCGAAAATACCTCTTCGGATGTAGGCAGAGTCATCTCAGGTTCAATATCCTGCTTTACAGCACTCTGGATGGACTCATCCGTCTTGTCAGCCTCAGCGCCCTGTGCTGCAGTATCTGCCGTTTTCTGCTCTACTGACATTACAGGCTCGGCTGCCGCTCTT
>DMTG01000047.1 GCA_003477345.1 Succinivibrionaceae bacterium
AAATCAGCTTTAAATCCTTGCAGTTAGGCAGCACACTGTCTAATTTTATATTCTCAGACACAGTCTTTCTGCCAAAAGATTCTTCCGCGTTTACAAATACCTGTGTCAGGGCAAACAGACCAATTAAGATAGGCATAAAGGAAATACCGCCTGAAAGATACAGTGTACCGAGAGTAAATCTCTCAAGTCCGCTCATAGGATCAAGACCGATTGTAGCAATCCAGAGACCGACAAGACAGCCGATTATGCCTTTTAGAATAGAACCAGGTGCCACCGAGGTGATCATGCTGATACCAAATATGGCCAGTGCGAAATATTCAGGTTTGGAAAACTGCAGTGCAACCTGAGCGAGAAGCGGCGCAAACAGCACCAGACACACAGTTGAAAAAACTCCGCCGAAGGTAGAGGCAGTAGTAGAAATTGCCAGCGCCCTGCCCGGCTGTCCGCCTCTGGCCAATGGATAGCCGTCCAGAGTCGTAGCTGCAGAAGCAGGAGTTCCAGGAGTTTTTAAAAGAATGGCGGTTATCGATCCGCCGTAGATTGCGCCGCAGTAAATTCCCAGCAGCATGATAATTCCCTGCCAGCCGCCAACCGAAAAGGTGATTGGAAACAGCAGCGCAAGCCCCATGTTAACGGAAAGTCCCGGCATGGCACCAACAAAAATACCTACTGCAGTACCTACAATCAGAAGCAGGACGCTCTGCAATGAAAAAAGTACACCTAAGGCGTCAATTACAGCATCCATCGGTTACTCCATGAAGAAAGGCAGTGGCAGATTTATGTGTAACAGCATTGAAAAAACCACATAAATAAAACCAAGAAAAATTAAAGCGATGCTGAAAACCGCTGACAGTCTGCGCATACCTAGAAGCAGCATGGCTGCGCACATAAATAAGAAGGCATCAAGGTAAAAACCAAGAAGCTGCAGCAGAGCAATAAAGGCACCAGACAGCACCATCAGTTTATAGGACTGAAAATTAGCTGCCGATCCTAAAACTACCTTAACCTGCAGGAATTCTTCCTGATGTCTTAGAGTATCTATCAGGATAAATATCGCAACCGCGACGAGGCTGATCCCGAGTATAAACGGCCAGAAACCAGCTCCGGGGCCAAACATGGACATGGAAATACCGTATCCATAGGAGGTATAGGCAATTGCAGCTCCGATTAACAGAGTAACTGCAGCAACAAATAGGTTGCAGCCACGCATGGAAACCATTTACTCCACTCCTTATCGTTATTGTTTTTATAGAAAACTGCTTATCAAAAGGCTATGGACAGTCTGAAAATCTGAAAGTCCATTTTAATCTTTTGTTATATGGATGTTTTATAGATACAGGATCTGCCCAAAAGGCAGATCCCGTGTTTTTTGACAGACTTACTCTGCCGTGCGATTACTGTTTCTGAATCTTTGCTAGGAATTCAGCATACATTGCATCGTCGTCTTTCATCATCTTGTTGGCTTCTTCACCGATAATGTTGGTAGGATCAATACCCTGCTTTAAGAAGTAGTCAACAAACTCCTTGGAATTTGCAACCTTGGTTGCAGATGCACGCAGTACATCGAGAACTTCCTTAGGAGTATCCTTTGGAGCAACTAAAGTAGCCCAGGCGCGGATGGTCATGTCGTGGCCCAGCTCACGGAAGGTAGGAACATCCGGGAACATCTTGGTACGCTCTGCGGACATAACAGCTAAGATCTTGAGGTTGCCAGCTTCTACCTGGCTCTTGAAGGATGAAGGATCAGCCAGAGTACCATTCAGATGCTTGCCGGCCATGGCTGCGGCAATATCAGCTGTACCATTAGGATAAGGAATGTGCTTTACCTTAACGCCGAACTCTTTTTCAAAGGCCATGGTTGCAATATGCCAGATGGCTCCGACACCGGAGTTGCCCATCATAACCTCACCTGGATGTGCCTTCAGATATTTTACGAAATCATCTAAAGTGTCATATGGAGCATCCTTAGGAACAATCAGAGCAGCTGGAGCTGCGATTGGGGCGATGATTGACTCATACTGATCATAGGATAGTTTGGTTTTGCCCTGATGAGGGAAAATGTCGAGCTCTACGGTAACCATACCTAAGGTATAGCCGTCAGGCTTTGCAGCAGCCACATCAGCCATGCCTACAATACCATTGCCGTCAGGCTTGTTAACAGGCAGGAACTTTACGGAAAAGTCCTTCTGCATCATATTGATAACGCCTCTTGCAGTAGTATCGGTACCGCCGCCTGGATTCTTAGGAATTATCACGGTAATATCCTTCTCAGGATAAGCGGCATTTGCTGCATAAGAGACGGAAAAAAGACCTGCTGTAACTGCCAGTGCAGTAACTAACGTCTTATATTTAATCATAAACAAACTCCTTATGTGTTGATTAAAAAAAATTGTATTTATGAATCCTGATATTTTTTCTTCTGCTTGTATAACAGATATATAGTGAATCTTTATACTCACTCATACAAGGATAGGAGAACTCGCCGTCCTCATTTTCCAGTATTAGTTCTTCAGTAAA
>DMTG01000230.1 GCA_003477345.1 Succinivibrionaceae bacterium
CTTCAGCCATGGGAGCTGTCAACTCTGATATACTAGACGGAGTGCAGTATATAAAACTGCTGAGAAAACATGGTAATTTTCAATGTATGAGAAATTCTTTTCTTTAGACGAACTGCCTTTTGAAGGACTGCCTGATAAGCGTTTTTATTATGTGGGGGCTTCCCAGCATCAGGCTCTCAGCTTACTGACTCAGAATTTATCCCGTCATGGAGCCATCTGTGTGCTGTCAGGGCCTTCAGGCTCCGGCAAGACAACTCTGGTGCGTATGCTTATGCGTTCTCTGCCTGAGCGCATGCGCATTATTGCAATAGATGATCCTCGTCTGGATGCGCATATGCTGCTGGCAACCATATTAAGAGCAAGCGGAGTGGTTGCCACCTCTTTAGAATCGATTGCCGAGCTTACTTTAAAGCTAAGAAAGCATTTGGAGCGCGCTATTTCTTCAGGTGTGATCACCACGGTTATTATTGATGAGGCTCAGGGCCTCAGCGATGAGGTTATTGAACAGATAAGGCTTATCAGCAATATAGAGGGTGATTTAGGCAAAATGATCAATTTTCTACTCGTAGGGCAGGAAGATCTGATTGCCAACATCCAGCGCCCGGAGCACAAGATGTTCTGGGGACGCGTATCCGCCTTTTCCAGTATTCCTACCTTAACAAGAGACGAGGTGAATTCCTACGTTAACTATCGTCTGCAGCAGGCAGGCTGTCATGAACCGATATTTACGCGATCTTCCATAAATGCTCTGTATAAGCTGACACAGGGACTGCCAAGACTTATAAATTCCATTGCCGACAGATCGCTGCAGATAGCCTGTGAAAGCGGTCAGCACCAGGTAAGTGCCCGCATGGTGAAGAAGGCAGAGCAGATAGTAAGATTCCATAGAAAAGGTATTTTTGTAAAGAATATCAAGCAGAATATATTAGCGCTGCTGCATTTTCTGTTTGTAAAGACTCCGTTTTTCGCTGCCGGCATCGCCACAGCGGCTGCGGTATTCTTCTGCGCCTATAAATTCCTGCCTCATGTGCTGGATTCAAAGAGCATAGAGGTGGCAGTTGCCTATCAGAGCGCAGTTCAGAAAGGATATAACAATCTTATCGATGTAATTCAGCTAGGCAGAACAGAAAAAGGCAGAGAGCAGGGGCTGTTTGAAATCGAATTAAGAAAGAGCGTAATAAAAGGCGATTCTCTGGATACTCTGCTGAAAATATGGGGCTATGCCAGAACCGACGGAGAAAAAAGCTCCTGTAAAGATCTCCACAATCTCAGGCTGAAATGCAGACTGGTTGAAGGCGAACTGTCCGAAGTTGAGACGCTGGGCAGACCTGCAGTACTGTCTCTGCGCGATGACAATCTTATGCCTTTTTATGCCGTTCTTCTAAGAATGGACAACGATCTTGCCGAAATTGTCATGGGTGACAAGGTATGGCGCGTCAGAAAATCCTGGCTTGAGCACGTGTATGACGGGGAGTTTGAATATATTATGTACTCCCTGCCTAAGAAAACTGACAATCTCACTGAAAGTCAGGTAGAGATTTTAGCTAAGCCTCTGCAGCAGTTAATGGGAAAGGATATCAAAGGCAAAAACGATTTTCAGGAATCTATGCAACAGTATCTGGCTTTATATGATGATTTTGAACAGGCAGAAGAGGCTTTCAATAAAAAAGCCATTACAGGACCAAAGCTTAAAGGTCAGATAGCCAGATAGAGTCATTTTATGATTTTGAAAAAGAGAACAAAATATAATGCAGATTTGCTGTTAAGGGAATTTTCTTTTACTTTAGAAAAGGCCTGGAAGCTGTTTCTGTTCGCTCTGGTATGGTCATCTCTGGGCCTTGGTGCTTTTCTGCTTTACTGGTACCTGAGCTTTAACAGAGCAGTAACTGAAGTCAGTGAAAATGCAATTGCAGCTTTCAACTCTACCATTTCTGTTTACAGTCAGGTTGAAGAGGCAGGGGAATCGCCACTGATCAGCGGTTACAGGGTACAGTATCCAAAACTCAGACTGATTGGCAGCGAAGACACGGCTTTAAAAAACAAAGTTGATTTTGAAAAGGTCAAGGGACAGCGCAGAAAGCATGGCTTAAATTACAGCGATGTCCGCTTTAAAAAATAAAAAGTCCCAGGTCAGAATGCAAAAATCCAGCTCTTGGCTGGATTTTCAGATTTCTCGCTTTCTTCTATAAGCTACAGGAAGCGGTCACGTTTTTTCTGGCGTGTAGGTCTTGGTATAAATACGAACAGCACTCCGATTATAGCTCCGCAGAATGCAATAAGTGCTCCCTGCATCCACCAGCGCATCTGCATATCCAGTTCCTTGGTCTCAAGCTTGTCAGCGTAATCGCGGGAGAGCTTGTCCATTTCCTGAATGGTGGCATCCTTTTCGGTTACAGATTTTTCCAGCCCGTCACGTTCGGTCTGAACTTTTTCCAGTTTCTTTTTGGTGATTTCCAGCTCTTTGGCAAGTTCGTTATCGTAATTATTAAGTTTTTCTGTAAGCTCATCTATTTTTTTCTGAAGCTCGTCAGTAAGAGAATGTCCGCAAGGATTTATCTGGAGATCTCTGGCCTGCATCCAGTATTTGTCTTCTCCGTCCTGTACTTCGATGAATTTGCTGTTCTCCGTGCTGTAGCGGACAAATTTAAGCTTGTCACCTACATGCTTGGTACCGGAGATTTTGTAATGGGAGCCTGGACCTGTACGCATCCAGACATTAGCTCTGTCTGATACGTAGATGTCCCCGCCTGGAACATAGCCATTGCTGTCGGCTGTCTGATTTTCAGGGGTCTGAGAATTTGCGCTAGCCGGACTGGCTGCAGCACTGGCAGAGCCTGCAGGAGCAGCGACTGGGTCAGCAACAGCTCCGGTAACTAAAAATGTACTTAAAAATAATGCTGCGAACTGTTTTAATTTAAAAGCTGTCACTTTATTAACCTTAATGTTCCAAAATTTATAATATAAATTATACCTGGCCTAACTGCTCTGAAAATAGCTGTCATGCTGCTGAAAATTCAGATAAAAGCCTGCGTATTTGACAGCTCCCCATGGCTGAAGCCAGGGGCTTTTCGGGCACAATTTGGTAAAAATAAAATCAGTTAATTCTATAAGATACTAAAGAGCTATTCAATTGCGCAAAACACAGACCAATATCTAATCTAGTTAACTTTAGCTTATATATTATAAGGTTCTGCTTATGTCAGATGACAGATAGAATATAAAAAAATATGCTATTTCTAATAGAGAAAGCGCCTGGTCTGTTTTTATTGGTGCAACCGCACACATATTTTTAAAATTCTTTATGAGTGGCGGTGATATGTTCTCTGTTATACGTGATATGCTACTAGGTAAGGAAGCAACAGAGGAAATCTCATGGTCAATAAAGAAATTGAAATCAAGCTGGGTGTAATAGGCAGACCAGAAGATCTGATTGAAATTTTGTCAACCATAGGTGAAGTAAGCAATGAGCGGGAAGAGCAGCTCAGAAATGTATACTACGATACAGAAGATCATGTTCTTTTTGATAAAGGAATTGGTTTAAGAATCCGCAAGAGTCCGGACTTTGCTGAACAGACTTTGAAATTCAGGGGAGAGAATATCGGAGGTCTTCATTCTAGAGGGGAGTATAACGTTCCTGTAGACGAGGATATAGATACTCCTAACCTTTCACTGTTTTCAAAAGATATCTTTCCTGAGGATTTTAATATTTCACAAATCAGCGACAGGCTGATTCCTCTGTGCGAAATAGATTTTACAAGGTACTCCTTTGATTTCAAGGCAATGGAATGTGTTTTTGAGGTTGCCTATGACAATGGAGGCATAAATCTTGGAAGCGGATTATATGCGCCTATAAATGAGCTGGAGATAGAACTTAAAAAATCAGACAAGAATGAAGATGATCTGGATATAACGGCAATCTTCTCTTCTTTGATATCTGTGCTTGCAGAAAAGAATCTCCCGCTTACTCTAGAACCTTTTTCAAAGATGCACAGAGCCTCTGTGCTGTTACGAAATGAACGCAGCTTTGTAAGCTTTGCACTGCGCTCGCAGGCAAGCGATCTGAATGCCTATATACTGGATTTGATAAAAAGCTACGAGAATTTATACGGACTGTTTCTGTTAAAGCAGGATCCTCAGATTTTCAGCTGTGCGGCCGCTACTCTCGGGACACTGCTGTATTCTTTAAAGAAACTGCGCAAGTCTGGCAAAATGGCCTTTTTCAGTCATGAGCGGCTGCCGGTCAATTATCGTCACGATCTGAAGATAATCATTAAAGTTCTGACTATGTTCTATGAAAAATGCACCAAGTTTGAAAAAGTATTTACAAACAGCGTGCTGTCAGGCAATAAAAACAAAGTCAGCGCCGCTATGCAGAAACTCAGAAAAATGGAAAGTGACTGTCAGGTTTATGTGATTCCGCTGAAACTGCGGGTTCTTATATCCATGCTAGTCAAATAATCTTAAGAGCAGCCAGCTGTAAGCTGGCTGTCTGCTATTTGTTACATAAATTCTACACTTTGATGGCCTATGCTTTTTAACTGCTTCCCTTCGCCTCTGAATCTTCCTGAACTGCCGGAAGTTTTAAAAAAAGAATCTGATATTCAGTATGAAAGAATCAAGAAGAAAATAAATCCTGATCTGTTTGAGATTTTTGATAAGCAGGATGACTTCCGCTATGTTCTGGGAATGTCAGACTTCATAGCCAACAGTATTTTCATGTATCCAAAGCTCTGCTCTGAACTGTTAAGTCAGGGCGGAGTATCTGATCCTTTAGGCTTTCTTGAACCTAAAAAGGTAGTTTCAGAGCAGATAGTCGAAGGTCTGTCTGATTTTGAAATGAAGCACCGTTTAAGGGAAATAAGACGATCGTTCATGGTAATGATTGCCTGGCGCGATCTTACAGGCAGAGCAGAGATAGAAGAGGTGTTCTCTGCGCTGTGCTCACTTGCCGAATGCATTATCAGCAGAACTATAGAGGTAGTAAGGGCAGGCTTTATAAAAATGTATGGAGATGCTATATCTGATGACGGAAGCACTCCACTGCCGCTGCTTACTTTTGGCATGGGAAAGCTCGGCGGTGAAGAATTAAACTTCTCCTCAGATCTCGACCTCATGTTCTGCTATCCCTATGATGGCGAAACCTCAGGAGGCTCCCGTTCCATAAGCTTCAAGGAATTTTTTTCAAGAATTGTTCAGAGAGTAACCAATCTTCTGTCAGATACCACGGTAGATTCGTTCTGCTACCGCATCGATTTAAGACTGCGGCCTTTTGGCGATGCCGGGGCACTTGTAAATTCATTTGACGGTCTTGCAAGGTATTACGAGACACAGGGACGCACCTGGGAGCGCTATGCTCTGGTCAAGGCTAGGCTTTTAGGCAAAGATCCGTACAATTCAAGATACGGCAGAGAGCTAATAGAAATGCTGCGCCCGTTTGTCTTCAGGAGATACCTAGACTATGGCGCCATTGAATCTTTGCGCAAGCTTAAGCATCTTATAGAGGTAGAAGTAAGGCGCCGGCAGCTGGATGGAAATTTCAAGCTGGGAGCAGGCGGTATCCGAGAAGTTGAATTTATTGTACAGACCTTCGAACTGATGCGCGGCGGAAGAATCCCGCAGCTGCAGGAAAGATCGCTGCGCAAGACTCTGAGAATTCTGGATTCGCTGGAGCTGCTGCCAAGTGAAGTCTGTGAAATGCTGGACTGCTGCTACCTCAACCTAAGAAGGCTTGAAAATGTAATTCAGGAATTCTCGGATAAGCAGACCCAGTCCATCCCGGAAAACGACAGGGACAGAGCCCGGCTTCTGATAGCGCTCAACAAGCGCAGCTTTGAAGATCTGGAGGTTGATCTGGCTGAAATCCGCAATGCCGTTCACAGTGAGTTTTTAAAGGTCATAGCAGTTTCAGAGGAAAAGCAGGATGACACAGAACAGGAAGATCTAGGCTACCTGTGGGATGGCCTTATAAAGCTTGAGGATCTGACAGAAGATCTCAAGCCTCTGGTTAAAAATACTGATATGTCGGCCTCTTTGGCGCAGGCGATATTTTCTTTAAAGGAAACTCTGTCTAGACTGCCGGTGGGTCCGGTAGGACGAGAGACTCTAAGGCAGCTGATGCCGAAAATCATCAGACAGTGCGCGCCTGATGCCGATCCTGGCAGACTTTTTTCCAAGACTGCAGCTTTAATTGAAAAAGTAGCCATGCGAACTACCTATCTGCAGCTGCTAAATGACAATAATTCCGCTCTGCGCCATCTGATCACGCTGCTTGATGAAAACGCCCTGGCAGGTGAACTTATAAAAGAGCATCCGATTCTTTTAGATGAGCTGATAGTGCCTCAGTATCTGAATACGCCTCCGCGCCCTGACGAATTCTTCGCGATGCTGCAGGAACACCTGATGAGAGTGGAGCCTGACGATCTGGAAGAACAGATGGAAGAGCTCAGGCTGTTTAAAAAGCTCATGGTTTTGAGAATTGCCATGTCCGACAATGCCGAGACGCTGCCGCTTATGAAGATCAGTGATTCTCTGACCTGGCTTGCTGAAGCCATCATTCGTGAGCTGATAATCCTGGCCTGGAAACAGACTGAATTAAAATTCGGACATCCTGAAAACTGCAGCGTCCGAGATCCGGGGTTTGCAATTATCGCCTATGGCAAGTTAGGCGGCATAGAGCTTGGCTACAATTCCGATCTGGATATGGTGTTTATTCGTGATGAGGATGAATCCGTGACGGTAGGGGATAATCCTTGTCCCAGCGCGCTTTTTTATCAGAGACTTGTACAGAGATTTCTGCATCTGTCCACAACCAGAATGGTCGGAGGGGTGCTTTACGATCTGGATATGCGTCTGCGTCCTGACGGCGACAGCGGCCTTCTAATCACGGATATTGCAGGCTATGAGCATTATCAGACCGAGAGAGCCTGGACCTGGGAGCATCAGGCGCTGGTAAGAGCCAGACCGATCGCCGGCTCAAAGAGAGTTATAGACAGATTTAATGCAGTCCGTGACAAGGTGCTGAGAACTCCTAGAGATCTAGTAAAGCTTAAAACTGATGTCGTTGAAATGAGAGAGAAAATGAAAAAGCATCTTGATAAGAGCAACGACAGATATTTTGATTTGAAGCAGAGCCGCGGCGGCATGGTTGACATAGAATTCATCGCTCAGTATCTTATGCTCAGGGAAGCGCCAGAGCATCCTGACATGATTCTGTGGACTGACAATGTAAGAATTTTAGATGAATGCGCACGCCTGGGAATTCTGAGTGCAGACAAGGCAGACAGCCTTAAAAAGGCCTACCTGAAAATCCGCGGGCTGTATCATCGCCTGTCTCTTGCGGATGTCAAACCGCTGGTAAGTCATGAAGACAGACCTGCTGAGTGCGATGCCGTGATCAGTATCTGGGATGAAATCTTTGCCTAGAGACGCTATACATTCTGTTATTTGTCAGGCAGCAGCGGACCTGCGCCTGTAGGGCAGCGGTAAGCTCTGCCGATGAAGTACAGACCAACGGAAGATGGTGCCAGTACAGTTGCAACCGCGTGATTATCCACGACGTGGGTAGCGCCCATTTTTTTGGCTTCTCTTTTCAGATAGAATCTGGCCATACTGGCGTTGGCGCCGATGTCTGCATCAATATCGCCTAAGAAGGTGCAGCCCTTAACTTCGGTAGGCAGGGCGGTAACAACGGTATTGGCATCGTCTATTTCCGCCTGTGAAATACAGCCCTGCAGCAGAAAAACTGCGCCAGCTGTGCAGACAGATGCTGCCAGTTTTTCAAAAATACCGGCAGTTAAACATAAGCCGTTAAATTTTTTTTTGGAATTTATAACTGCTTTTTCCATATGAATGCCGCTCCAAAGCTTACGGAATGCGTGAAGGCCAGGTCCAGAAGCCGTCTTCTAAAGGATTGTACACAGGAAGTTCAGTCTCTATCTGAGCCTCTTTATTATCGCTCTGAGGTCCGGTTCCCAGAGGGCAGCGATAGGCTCTGCCGGAATGAGCTATGCCCAGATCGTTTCCTACAGCTACGGCGTAACCGTGAGTTTCCACTACGTGGGTTGCGCCAAGCTTGGCTGCTGCAACTTTAAGCCAGAATCTGGCACCTTCATTTACAACCGAATGGGCGGAGTCTACATCTCCTAAAAAAGTACAGCCAGCAACCTCTTCTTCTGAGGCAATAATTACTTTTTTACCGGCTTCACGCTCAGCCATCATCTGGGCACAGCCATTTAAAAACAGCAGGCAGAAAGCTAAAAATAAAAGTTTTTTCATAAGACTCTCTGAAAATTATTTTTTAAGCTCCGGATAACGTGAAGGTTCTCCTTCTGGAGTGGTTTTGAACCTGCGATGCATCCACAGATACTGTTCTGGCGCATGTCTTATCATATGCTCAATTATCTGATTGCAGCGGCAGATATCGGCATATTCGTCATCAGTCGGAAAATTTTCCACCGGATCTTCTACAAACAGCCGGTATTTGCTACCCTCTCTTACGGTGTAGGAAGGCTGAACTATCGTATCCTTGATTCTGGCAAGCTGTCTGGTGCCAATTACGGAAGCGGCTTTTTCAACCGCAAAGAAAGGCGCAAAAATGGAGGCTTTTCTGCCGTAGTCCTGATCAGGCGCGTACCATATAGGCAGTTTGCGCATCAGCGCCTTGATCATGCTTTTAGGATCGTTTCTGTCCACCAGAGCAAGATTATTTCTAAGTCTGCCTTTAACCTGGGTATATTCCAGTACCGGGTGCTCTGAAGCTCTGTAAACCCCGATGCCTGGCTTTATCAGCAGGGCATAGGCTCTGGCCATAATCTCAAGGGTCATAAAATGGCAGGTGAGTACCAGTATAGGCTTGTCCTGAGCCGCTATTTCCTGAGCTTTTTTCAGTTCTTCAGGATCGATATAAATATGTTTTAAAAAGCGTCTGTCAGACCAGAACCAGGCAATGCCGGTTTCAAAGAGCGCGCGGCCTGAGTTTTCAAATATCCTGTGACTCATGAGCTTTCTCTCGGCTTCAGAGAGCATGGGAAAGGCGAGCTTCAGGTTGCGCTTTAGTACATATCTTCTGCTGGGAACTATTTCTCCTACCAGTCTGCCAAACCACTTGCCAAGAAACATCAGGGCAGGGAAGGGCAGGATGGTTACGATAAGACGTAGCAGCAGTACAGCCATCCAGTTACCCCAGAAGTAAGGGTGAAGCATTTTTTTTGTGAAGATTGCATGGTCTACCATGCCTTTTCCCCATCCGCTGCCGATGGTTTTAAACAGGTGATTTTTTTCTAATTCGCGTTCTCTTCTGTGATATGAGCGATGCAGCTTGAATTTCTTATCAGTCATTTGATCCTTAGTGTAAAAACTCTGGCAAGGCAGATGCTGCTGAACTTATTAACCTACTTTGATGTATGTATATTATACGAGAAAATAGAATTTTCTAAATCATTATAATAAAGACAGTTAAAGAAGATTTACAGGCTAGATGTGCCTTACTGACTTCCTTTTTATCAAATCAGTGGCAAATACCGGCAGAGTAAAGTCATTTTTTCCAGAATAGAGTGACAGCGATAGCTGAATTGCTGACTGACCCATGGTGAACACCGGGTTGGTAACGGTAGTAAGAGGAGGAGTGAGGCAGGATGACATATACAGATTGTCAAAGCCAATGATGGATTTTTCTTCGGGGATCTTTATGCCGGCTTCGGTGAATTTTGCCATAATGCCTGCGGCCATGGCATCGTTGTAGCAGCATACCCCGGTGAATCTGTCCCTGAGCGCTAGGAGTTTTTCAGCTGCAGCGGCACCGCCTTCTAATGAAGGAGGCTCTTTTAATAACAGTTTAGGATCAAAAGAGTATCCTGACTCTTCTAAGGCGCTTACATAGCCTTTGAAACGCTCATCGGCATCAAGAATTCTGTGGGATGAGCTTACATAGGCGATTTTGTGATGCCCCTGACTTATAAGATAGCTCGCGGCAGTCTTCATTCCTTCAAAATTATTGATATTAACGCAGCGCTCTTCAAACCCCGGCAGAATTCTGTTTATCAGTACCATATAGCGGAAATTGCGCATATAGCCTGCCAGCTGCTCGTCAGAAATGGCAAGAGCGTGGATTATGAGACCTGAGCACTGGTGGGAAATCAGATTGTTGATGGCGCGGATTTCTCTTTCTTCCTCGTGAAATCCCTGAGCTACCATCAGGATCTTGTCTTTACGATGCGCAACTTCTTCACAGGCTTTTACCATCACCCCGAAATAGGGGTCGGATAAATCTGAAACCAGAACACCAACGGTTTCGCTGTCCTTCTGTGCTAGTGCCTTGGCATTGGCATTTAAGTAGAATCCCAGTGACTGCTGAGCATCGAGCACGGCTTTTCTGGCAGCATCGCTTACCTTGGCGGTACCGTTAAGCACTCGTGAAACTGTCGCAACAGATACGTTAGCAAGTTTTGCTACATCGCGAATTGTAGGCATATTTGTTGTAAGTTAAATAAATTTTGTGTAACCGTAAAGCAACTGATCTTTAGAATATAAAGAAAACGTTTACATAATATATTAAATGCACTTTCTGATAAAGAAAAACATAATAATTAAAAAAAACTAAAATTATGATCAAGGTCACATGTAAGTGTTGCGAAGAGCAGAAAAGTTCTTATAATCTATGTAAACGTTTACATTTTAAATAAATCAGTTTTAGAGGCGATTTTCTATGGCAACAATTCTCGTTACTGGCGGAGCAGGTTTTATCGGTAGTCATACAGTTATAGAGCTTGTTAGTGCAGGTTATGAACCGGTTATATACGATAACTTTTATAACGCCAAGCCAGCAGTTCTTGAACGCATCAGCAAAATCTGCGGCAAAGAAATTACCTGCATCAAAGGCGATATCAGAGATAGAGCAGCCCTTGACAAGGTATTTAATGACAATTCAATCGACGCAGTAATCAATTTTGCAGGTCTTAAG
>DMTG01000134.1 GCA_003477345.1 Succinivibrionaceae bacterium
GCTGATATAGTTTTAAATTAGTGGTGGTTCTGAATAGTTACTAAAGATCTTTATATTTCATATTGTTATGCTAATTATCTTCTATCCATAATTTTATATTAATGGAATTTTGTCCCAATATTGAAAGAATTGTCCCAATAACCTAAAATTAAAGTAAAAGGTGGGGCAGCTATGAAAAAGAAAAACATCATCAACCTTATAAAATATCATGTTGATAACAACGATGCCGGTTTCAGGCAGGAAGCCTATGAAATAGCCAGGGAGTTCGACCTTGCTGGAGATTACCAGCTCTCTGAATATGTCATGTCTTTGTTATCTGATGTAAATTCATTTGTTCCTCAGGAAGTGAAGGTTGAGTCAGAGTATTTTGATAAGCTCGATAAAAAGGGTGATATGCTTTTTCTTCCCGATTCGATTACTCAGGAGCTGATCGGCATTGTCAATGCAATAGAGCGAAAAATCGGCATTGGCAAATTCCTGTTTCAGGGACCTCCAGGTACAGGAAAAACCGAAGCTGTAAAGCAGCTGGCAAGAATATTGAATAGAGATATTTATATGGTCAATTTCGCTTCTATCGTAGACAGCAAGCTAGGTCAGACACAGAAAAATCTGCTTGAATGTTTCAAAGAAATAAATGGTTTTGTTCAATATGACCAGTGTATTTTTCTATTTGACGAACTTGATGCTCTTGCCCTGGATCGAACCAGCAATAATGATCACAGAGAGATGGGCAGGGTAACCTCATCTTTCCTGAAGTGCCTGGATTCTGTAAACGAAAATGCAGTCATTATAGCCACAACAAATCTGTATAAATATCTAGATAAGGCCTTGGTTAGAAGATTTGATTCAGTTCTGGATTTTGACAACTATACACCAGATGATTTACTTGAAATTTCTGAAAAAATCTTAGACAAGTATCTTCAGTCAATGGATTTAGCTTCTAGAAATATAAGATTATTCAGAAAAATAATGAAGCTGAATAAAGAAAAACTATATCCAGGCGAGCTGAAAAACATAATTAAAACCTCGATTGCCTTTAGTGATCTCAATGATGACAATGACTATCTTCGTCGTTTGTATTACACATTCTGCGGCAGGAGACCAGAGAATATCAGGGAACTGTCAGAGCAGAAATTTACAGTCAGAGGAATAGAGGTATTAACCAAAAAATCAAAAAGCAGTGTATCAAGAGATCTGCAGGAGAAATTTTCTTGAACAAGATTTTACAGCTGAAAGGCCGATTTGAAAAAAGAGTAAATCAATCTGGCATGGGCAGCCCCAAACTTCCTGCCGGGAGTTCTGTAAGTTCAGCGCACATATTTGAGTTAAAAAAGCAGCTTGAGACAGTAAGAGACTTCTGGCTTGATAAGTCTGCCATTAAAAATACCCTGGTGAGTGTGCATTATTCGAGGGTTGTAGCTAAAAGCAACAGACTTAGAGTTTTGCTTGCTGATAAGGGTAAGGATCCTGTTTCATCAATTTGCGGAGCCAAATTTGTTGAGGCATCTTATGAAGGCAGCCCGGTAATAAAGCATGTATTTACCCACTATGTTTCTAGATCTGCAATTGACGAGGCAATCTCTTATTTAGATATAGCTGGCAGCCTGGTTCAGGATATTTTTTCTGGAGATATAACTTCAGAAAATACAGCACAAATCGAAAACTACATGCATCTAATAAAAAAGTCTATTGCAAAAACGACTTTTCTTAAGGTTATACTTGATGCTTTCTATGTAGAGGCTTTTGCTGTTGACGAATACACCGGCAATTATGATGATGCCACGCTTGTAACTCTTTATAAAACAGATGCCGATACAAGATTACTGCTGAAAAGTTTTGGTATCCAGGTTTCTGAGAATAATTTTATCGACGATACTACCTTTCTGTTAGAGCCAGGGCAACTCATGACATTATGTAACAATGCTCCTTATCTTGTTGCAATGAGTGTTGTCGATTTTTCAGAAATAAATCATGATGATGTTTTCTTAAAGGATACTTTTTCAAATGCCGGCTCTCCCCTGATTAAAAAGCCTCACAACGAACCGGTAGTTGGCGTGATAGATACCCTGTTTGATGAAAATGTATATTTTCATGAATGGGTGGAATTCCACAATATGGTATCGCCTGACATCCCTCTAGAAGCATCTGATTATAATCACGGGACCGCAGTAAGCTCAATAATTGTTGATGGACCAAAAGGCAATCCCAAACTTGATGATGGATGCGGTCACTTTAGAGTAAGACATTTTGGGGTTGCATCTGGCAGAGGCTTTAGTTTTACTTATGTACTAAGGTCTATAAGAGAAATCATTGCCAATAATCTGGATATAAAAGTCTGGAATCTTTCTCTGGGATCAAATTATCCTGTTGATGATAATTTTATCTCCCCAGTAGCAGCAGAACTTGATCGAATTCAGTCTGAATATGATGTTATTTTCGTGGTTGCCGGAACTAATAGACCGGCTTATAAAAATTCAGAGATCAAGATTGGTTCTCCTGCCGATTCATTAAACTCGATAGTTGTGAATTCAGTAAACATGAAAGGAGAAATCGCAAGCTACTCAAGATGCGGGCCGGTATTGTCCTTCTTTCAGAAACCAGATCTCTGCTACTACGGAGGTGACGGCGTTTTACAGAATGAAAAAATCGCCGTTTGTGAAAACAGTATGGGGGCTTCCTTTAAAGCAGGAACCTCCTTTGCCGCTCCATGGATAACAAGAAAATTAGCTTATCTTATCAATGTAGTGGGGCTAACTAAAGAAGTCGCAAAGGCTTTGCTTATTGACTCAGCTGCTGCATGGCGTCCTTTAAATTTAGATTCTAAATATGTCGGTTATGGAATCGTCCCTGTCAGGATTGAAGACATAATGAACTCACGTGATGATGAGATTAAGTTTTTTATCACAGGTTCAACAGATGATTACGAGATCTACAACTATCAGCTTCCTGTACCGGTAGTTAATAATAAACATCCTTTCATTGCCAGAGCTGTACTGGTCTATTTCCCTGCGTGCAACCGTAATCAGGGAGTCGATTATACAAGTACTGAAATGGATCTTCATTTTGGAAGAGTAAAAGCAGAAGGAAAAATACAGGCCATTAATGATAATCGACAAAGTGAAAAGGGCGTCATTTTATATGAAGGGGAGGCTCGTCAGATTTATCGCAAATGGGATAACGTTAAGCGAGTATGTGAGTTAGTAAAATCTCGTTCTGTTGCTAAGAAGAAGTATGGCTCCGGAATGTGGGGAATAAGCATTATAACTAAAGAAAGAATGTCCTCAAAAAACAGAAAAACTCTAAATTATGGAATTGTAATAACATTAAAGGAAATTACGGGAAAGAACAGAATTGATGAATTCATAAAGAGCTGTATGGCTTACGGCTGGCTGGTTAATCGAATTGATGTTCAGACTCAGATAGATATAAATTCACAGGCAGATGCGGATATAGAGCTTGAGTAAGGCGTCTTTGTTATAACAGGGAATAAAAGAAATTTTCCTTGTTGTCTTAAATGATAAATCTGCTTTGATTTATTTTTAGGGCTAATAATTATCTAGCCAAAGAAAAATGCAAACTGTGCTAAAGTTCTATGGAAACTTTCTAAGTTATCTTCAAAAAATAGTTCTTAAGTAAATTTTATTGGAAACCATATGCCAAGACCAAAGATAAAGATCACTATCATAGACAGACTCGGAAAGCGACCATGTCACAGAGGTCATAAAGTAGGTGACAGTTTTGATTATGATACGGAGCGTGGCAGTCTCTGTCCTATGGCCTGTCATGTGGCTTTTCCTTACATTGATATTCTTCGCTATGGCGGTCAGATCCCTCACAACGAAGAGAATTGTGCTGTATTCTGCTGCCCAGATGTTGAAACCATTAATGTTTTCAAGATAGAAAAAATCGAACGCACTATAAATCATAAAAATGTATAGCTAACAACAGGTTGATTTTTTAAAGCTGAGTTAACTCTGGACTTAAAAGCAATACTATCACTGTCAGTGGCGTTAATGACTCCTCTGTCAGTGAGAGCGACAATTACGTTACGAGCAGCGCTCTACGCCTTTTTGAACTTACCGAAGCCAGTCTTACTCGTGTAATGCCAGCCTCATAAGTCTGTCTGCCTGATCAGCCATGAATAAAGGTATATTTAACACACCATTATCCAAACGTAAATTATTCATGGAAAATCTTACTATTAGCTTAGTCTGAGCAGCAAATGACTCTGCATATTTCTTGAGACTGCGACTCTTAATATTCGTATCGGACTGAACTTCAATTGGGATGATATCATTTTCTCTCTGAACCACGAAGTCAACTTCATAGGATGGATTAATCCTGGACCAGTAGTGTGGAGATGCATCAAACTGTGGAATAAGTGATTGCAGGACAAAATTTTCCGTCAACGCCCCTTTGAACTCTGTAAATAGCCGATTTCCTTCCCGGAATGCCACCGGATCCAATTTTGCCAGTCTTCTTAACACGCCTACATCAGACAGGTATATCTTAAAGGCGCTCAGATCCTCATAGCCGGAAATAGGCAATCCTGGCGACTTTATCCTGAAAATCTTATACACCAGCGCGGCATTAACCAGCCACTCCAGAGCATCTTCATATTCCCTTGCGCGTGCGCCATCTTTTACCACACTATAAAGGAATTTCTTATTTTCACGTGCCAGCTGCGATGGCAGAGAATTCCATATTCTGTCCAGTTTTGGATATTCCTTAGGTTCCGGATGCTTCATGAAATCCCGCTCGTAAGCAGTTATGATGTTCATAAGTGTTGACTGAATTTGCCCGACAGACTTGGTTTCAATCCAACGACTTACAACTTCCGGCATTCCACCTGTTATGAAGTACATCTTCAGCTTTTCTGCCAATGGATTGAAAAATGCTTCTGGAATAGGCGATATTTCATCCACCTGTTCAAGATATGCAGAGAGATTAGTGCTGCCGTCAGCCTTCAGGAATTCCTGAAAGGTCAAGGGGTATATGTTAAGAAAATCCACATTCCCCACAGGAAATGATGATGGTTCCGCCAGAGTTATTCCAAGCAGCGAGCCTGCTGCGGCAACATGATACTTTGGTGCATTCTCACAAAAGTATTTCAGCGAATTAAGGACTTCAGGGCAGTCCTGAATCTCATCAAAGATAAGCAGCGTCTTGCCTTGAATTATTTCCTGACCACCTGCCATGGCCAGATTAGGAATGATACGATTTACATCCTTGGTGGTGACAAAGAAGTCTCGATACTCTGGAGTTTCGTCGAAGTTAAAATAGGCAACATTATCGTAGTAACGGCGCCCGAATTCCTTGAGTAGCCATGTCTTGCCAACCTGTCGTATACCTTTTAGGATCAATGGTTTTCGGTAAGGAGAGTCTTTCCACGCCACCAATCGCTGCATAGCTAATCTTTCCATTTATTCACCTTATTTTATATAATAATGTGATTTTTTACACATAATTATATATTTCTTTGTGTATAAAGACAATGTCTTTTCTTATGAAGGAATTAAGCTAACTCAAGCAGAGCAGGTCGATGGTATAGATTATCAGTTCAATCTATAAAGGACTGGTACATCTAAGAATATAATTTTCTAAAAACTCTGTTTTGTATTTCAATTTCATGAAAGCCGCTATTGTCCAGTTCTACGATTCTGAGACAGCCGCCGTTTT
>DMTG01000205.1 GCA_003477345.1 Succinivibrionaceae bacterium
TCCTGCCTGCTTATGCTCTTCGGCTACAGCTGCATGATTTTCTTAAACTATACCAGCGTGCAAAGCATCAATGCACTGTCATTTGCCTACTGTATCGCAAGCTTCGGCATGGCCTGGTCACAGGCATCCACAACGGTAATGACCGCAGACTGCGTCGACTATGGCGAGTTCAGGCTTAATGTAAGATCAGAAGGACTGGTATTTTCAATCCAGACCGCCGGAGCAAAGCTCGGCACCTCAATAGCCCTTATACTTTCAGGAACTGCAATGGCTCTGGTTTCATACCTGCCGGGAGCCATGCCGATAACTAGCCAGATATACTCATTCAGAGCCTCCCAGATAATCGTATGTCTTTTGATGGTCCTGATGATCTTTATCTATCTAAACTACTACAAGCTGCACGGGATCTTCTTTCAGAAGGTTCTAGATGTTGTCGAGCAGTTCAAAAACGGCTTTATATTCAACAATAAGCAGCAGAGTCCGGTTAGATATGCCTTAAATAAAGATGCGATACTTCATAATCTTGACGCAGATACCCAGGACGAAGTGATAAATGCCTTAATTGACAAGCTAGATGAGGTTAATGCCTTAAATTCCAGACAGGAATTTGCCAAATGTCTTAAGCAGAAAATGGAACTGGCTCCTGCCGGGATAGCCCTCGGAATTGCCATTCCCCACGCCAACGGTGACTTCGTGCGCAGAGCTGCTCTGGCAGTAGCCACTCTGAAAAAGCCGCTGGATTTTGGTTCACCTGATGGCAGAAAATGCGATCTGGTATTTTTAATCGCTGCCCCTAACAACGGAAAATCTCATATCAATCTTCTTGGAAGACTGTCATTGATCTTAAATGAAAACGGCTTCCCGGATAAACTCAGAACCGCAGGCTCGGAAGCTGAAATTATCAATAGAATACTAAAATGCGAACAACATTTAATAATTTAATTTCAAAAGGAATTCTGGCAGGTTTTGCACTTGTCTTTTGTAATCTGTCTTATGCCGGCACCCTTAACGTATGCGCAGTGCCTCAGGTTTATTCAGCCCTTGAGCAAATAAAGGACAAATCCAGAATAAGCTTTGATATTCATTACGACATTGCCGACAATATCTACTCCAAAATCGTAAACAAGGAATTAAAGTGCGATCTTGTCATAAGTTCAGATGAAAAACTGCCTATACGTCTGGTTCGTTCAAACAACGTGGTAGCTGAAGACTTCAGACCGTTTGCAAAAGCTCCGCTGCTGTTATGGTCTATGCAGGCAAATGTTCTAGACAGCCAGGCAAAAGTTGTAAGTGAAAAAAGAATACAATCTCTGGCCGTCGCTAACTACAGCTTAACTCCCGTTGGTTTTGCCACTCAGCAGGTAGTTACTTTAAAGGAATTTCCTACCCGATATTTAAATGGCAGAATAAATCGCTTCAGGCAGGAATATCAGGTGCTGTCTTCAGTAGAGCATGGCGACTCTCAAATGGGTTTTGTTACCAAGCCGGTTATCGTACAGCAGTTTGGAAAAATCCCCGGTTCATACTGGCAGGTGCCATCAAAATATTACGATGCCATCAACTATTACGCAGCTCTGACGTCTATGGCCAGATACAGCAGGGATGCGCAGACCCTGTATAATTTTATTACCACAGATCCTTCCGCGCTAAAAAGCTTCTACGACGTAGGCTTCTCACCTTTGAATAAATAATTTCAGCTTTATGACAGGCGTACTGCTGTGCGCCTGGTGCTTAACTTTACGGTTTCAGACAAATAGATTTTCAGGACTGACAGCTCTTATAGATATCAAATCTGCAGGCTTTTCCGTCCACATAGCCGCTTCTTGCAACCTGAGCGGCACTTAAAACCTCAGCACCATCCGGTCTTTTAAAAATCAGGCGGTGTTTTGGCAGAGCGACAAGTTCCCTAAGATTTGCCGTAACATCCTCGTCTGCGCCCACTATGGAATGAAATATCTGCATGTCCTTTTTTACAAGAGCGCTTTTCTTGGTCTGAGGAAACATGGGATCATAATATACAACATCCGGGACTGGGAGCTTTTCTGCCCTGTTAAGTTCGATTAAGGTCCCCTGCCGCATCAAAACCGGCAGACCGTTAGGAAACAGATTCATAAGGGAAGCGTCTGTCTGCGCTCTGCACAGGCCGTCATTGAGGAGCAGCCAGATAGCGGGATTGCGCTCAAACATGAATACCTGAGCTCCGCAGCGCTGCATGATAAAGGAGTCCCGCCCAAGTCCTGCGGTTGCATCGTAAACCACAGGCGCGCTCAGCCTGCCGATTACGGCGCGGGCCACCGCTTCAGAATTTCTGCCTGCTCTTTGCAGTCTTGACAGAAATTTTCTATCGCTAAAATCAATAAAGAATGGCTTGAAGTTCTGTCCGCGCTCATCAAACAGCAGCTCTACCCTGTCCTGGCCTACTGAAAGTCTGACATTGTCTTTGCTGCCGTCATCTTCAAAAAAGGCACGATTACTTTCAACCATTGCCTCTGCAACCGCTGCGTGCTGAGATTTGGGATCGATAGTAACAATCAAGACCTGTTGCCCCGCACAATAATCTAAATAGCGCGCTCCTAGCGCAGGGTGGCAAAAGCTTCAGCTACATCAGGCACAATTCCATGCCATAGTTCATAGCTCAAGGCAGCCTGCATGATAAGCATTCCCCAGCCGTCAAAGGTATTTTTAACGCCAAGTGAGTCCGCCATCTGCATAAACACCGTCTTCTGACCATCCTTGCTGTACATAAGATCATACGCAAGAACAGTGTTAGCAAAAGCCTCCTTAGGAACTGGAGGGACTTTCTGACTGATGCTGGCCGAAGTGGCATTGATAATAATGTCAAAAGAGCCTGTTAATTCCTCAAAGGTACTTACGCTTATTCTGCCAGGATAGTCTTTGGCAATATCAGAGGCTTTGCTTGGGGTTCTATTTACAATAGTAAGACTCTCAGGCTGCTGCTCAAGTATAGGAAAAACAATTCCTTTGGCTGCCCCGCCTGCGCCTAAGATCAGCACTCTTTCATTCTTAAGACTAAATCCCAGCCTTTTTAGGTCGGACACGAAACCTCTGCCGTCAGTGTTATCTCCAAGAACAGAACCGTCAGGCAGTTTCTTGAGCGCATTCACAGCGCCTGCGCGTTTTGCATAATCTGTCAGCTTGTCAGCATACGTAAAAGCATCCAGCTTGCAGGGAAGAGTTATATTGCAGCCGCATCCTTTATCTGCAAAAAAGGCATCTGCGGTTTCTGTAAATTTTCCCTCAGGCACCAGCAGAGTGCCGTAACAGATATCCTGATTACCCATAGATTTGGCAAACAGATTCTGTATAGTTGGAGACATGGAATGAGAAATCGGATTTCCCATGACTACATAGTTGAAATCAGGCATTGTCTTCTCCTTCTGGCCAGCCGACACCCCTGCGAATAAGTCTGCCTTCTAAAGTATCATATATGGAGGTTGCTGTCTGCAGACCTTCACAAGGCAGTGATAAAAATAAATCCACCCGCTCAAGGATTTCAGGATCAAGCAGTTCTGCTTTGCTTACGGCCTGTTTACCAGAGATATTGGCGCTGGTTGAAACAATTGGGTTTGCTAAAGAACCGCACAGTGCTCTTAAGGTTTCAAAACCGGTAATTCTAAGCGCTATGGTATTTCTGAAACCGGTAAGTAACGATCTGAAGGCACTGTTTACCGGCAGAATGAATGTAAAAGGTCCCGGCCAGAGTCTGCTCATAAGATCTTTTGAACCTTCGGATACCGAGGACAAATCAAGCATGGATTCGGCGCGTTTTAAAGAATCGCTGACTGTAATAAATCCCTTGGCATCAGAACGCTCTTTGATTGCAATGACTCTTTTTACAGCCTCTTCATTAAAAGCGTCGCAGCTTAGTCCGTATACACCTTCTGACGGACATAAAACCACGCCGCCCTCTCTGATAACCTCAGAGGCTTCCTTAATATTCTCTGTTTTTCTTAACATTGCACAAACTGTTTTTTCTAATAATCGCAGCCGCCCGATAAGCAGACGACAGCCACAATTATAAAAGCGCTGAAATAATCCTCACACAGGACTTAAAGTTCAGCGCTCAAAATGAATATAAGATATCAAAGACTAGTTTAGATTCAGCTTTTTCTGAAGAGCTTCATTTTTCTGTCTTATGACCTCAGCGGCATTTTTTCTGTCTTCTTTTAAAGCTGCACTTAATCTGTCATCAGATAAAGCCAGGATCTGAGCTGCCAGATAGCCTGCGTTCTTAGCGCCGGCATTACCCACAGCCACAGTTGCAACCGGGATGCCACCCGGCATCTGTACAGTTGAATAAAGAGCATCTACGCCATCGACTATGCCGCCTTTGCAGGGAACTCCTATGACAGGTCTGGTAGTTCTTGCTGCGATTGCTCCTGCCAGATGGGCAGCCATTCCGGCAGCTCCTATGAATACGCCGCAGCCGCGGTTTTCGGCGTCTGCAACATAATCTGCGACCACGTCAGGAGTACGATGAGCAGAGGCTACGATAACCTCGTACTTAATTTCGAAATTCTTTAAGACCTCGAAAGTCTTTTCCATTGTTGGCAGATCAGAATCTGAGCCCATGATTATGGCTACGAATTTTGTTCCCATATTGCACCTGATTGATATTAAAAAGCCTGTCAGCTTTAGCAGTAAAATTCCAAAAAACTCTGCCTAGTTTAACTATATGTACAACCTATGTCTAATTGGCACTGTTTGTTACCAAAATTGCGGCAGCAAAAAAAACATGCCGCTATCAAGGCGGATATTGTATACCGCGGTCAGTTTGGACGGATAATCTTCTTTTTTCTCTTCCTTCTGCTGCTGCACAGCGAATTGCCGCATACCAGAGCAATTCCTGCCTTTACTTTCTTCTCAAACATAACCGGAAAGCCGCACTCTTCGCATTTTTCACTGACTGGTTTGCCAGGTAAGGTGAATTTGCACTCAGGATAGTTTGAGCAGGAATAGAAAACTCTTCCGTTGCGGGACTGTCTGCGCTCCATTTCCCCTTTATGACAGACAGGACAGGGAATTCCGGCATCCTCACGGTTGTTGTAAATATATCCGCAGCGCGGATAGTTGCTGCAGCCGATAAAAATTCCGAATCGACCTTTTTTAACTTCGAGAGGATATCCGCATTCGGGGCATTTATCAGAGATCTCCAGAATGGTTCTGACGGTTTTTCTAACCGCAACCGGCTGCATGAAGGAACATTCAGGATAGTTTGAGCAGCCTAAGAAATCGCCTCTTTCTGAATGCCTTAATACAAGTCTGCCTCCGCAGTGAGGGCAGGCATCTCCTTCTGATAAAAGACTATTTTCTGCGTTTGCTGAATTATCTGATTTCGGCTCCATACCATCTCTTTTTATTTTACTGTCAAGGCTTTCCAAAATATAAGCAACATCGTGATAAAATTCACGCATGCCAATTGTAAATTAATCAATAAATTTAAAAAACCTATCCTTTTGGATCAGAAAAATAAAATATGAAATATCAAGTTGTAATTTTTCCTGACGAGAGACTTCGTCGCCCAAATACCGACGTTACAGAATTCAATAATGAGCTAAAGGAAATCTGCGAAAACATGTTTGAAACCATGTATGCAGATGAAGGCATCGGTCTGGCTGCTCCTCAGGTAGGAATCAATAAACGACTGGTAGTAATAGATATTCCTGACGACAACGGCAATCAGGGGGACAACAGAATTGTTCTCGTAAATCCTCGTATAACCAAACTGGAAGGAGAGATTGTCGACTCAGAAGAAGGCTGCCTGTCTGTACCAGGCTATCAGGCCGCAGTAAAAAGATACGAAAAATGCTCTGTCGATGCGAAGGATGTTGACGGCAAAGATATCCATTTTGACGCTGACGGTCTTTTTGCGATTTGTCTGCAGCACGAAACCGACCATTTAGACGGAAAACTTTTTATTGATCAGCTGTCACGCTTAAAAAGAGACCGCCTAAAGAAGAAATACTCCAAAATTCTCAAAGAAAGAGAGCAGGCTAATGAGTCCTAGAATTATTTTTGCAGGCACTCCTGACTTTGCGAGAGTCCATTTAAAAGCTCTTCTGGATGCAGGGATCAAACCTGTTGCCGTATACACACAGCCAGACAGACCATCTGGCAGAGGTCACAAGCTGACTCCTTCTCCTGTAAAACAGCTGGCGCTTGAAAATTCAATTGAGGTGCTGACCCCGGAAAACTTCAAAGCAGAAGAAGACATCGCCGCCTTTGAAAGGCTGAATGCCGATATCTGCATCGTAGTGGCATATGGGCTTATTCTGCCACAAAGAGTAATTGAGGCGCCCAGATATGGATGCATCAATGTCCACGGCTCTATTCTGCCAAGGTACAGAGGCGCCGCTCCTATACAGAGAGCTCTGCTCAACGGCGACAGCCAGACCGGCGTTGCTATTATGAAAATTGTCAAAGCTCTCGATGCAGGAGACGTATATACAACCGCTTATCTGGACATTGAAAAAAATGACACCAGCGGCACCTTATTTGAAAAACTCGCAGATCTGGGAGCTAAGACACTGTTAAAGGCTCTGCCTGAGATCTTAAACGGCTCACTGCAGGCAGTAAAACAGGATGAAGCTCTTGTCACCTATGCTGCCAAAATCGAAAAGTCAGAAGCCATGCTCGACTTTAATAAAAGCGCCGCCGAACTTGATCTGCTCGTTAGAGGATTAAATCCCTGGCCTGTTGCCTACTTTTCTATAAATGGTGAAAAGTACAAGGTTTTTAAGGCTACCCCTCTTGAAAAGAATTCTTCAGAGCCTGCCGGGACCATTACCGACTGTAACAAGTTCGGCATAGAAGTAGCCTGCGGCGAAGGAACCCTGCGTCTTGAAACCATTCAGGCACCTAACAAGGGAAAAGTTCAGGCCGCCGACTATGCGCGCTCCAACTCTAAGAAAATAGCAAACGGGATGAAAGTTGACTAACAGCAGCACCAAAATACTCCACCTAAACCGCTCTGTAAAAGGGACCAATAAAAAAGATACTTCCTTGTTAAAAGACAGAAGTGCGTTTAACAGGCAGCAGAATTCAGCATCTTCTGCAGGCAGTAAGTCCGACAGTAAATCAGGCTTCAAAAAAAGTTTCAGAAAGAAGCCTTCTGGCAGGGCTGCCGTCACCGAGGGATCAGCTTCCCGCGCGATTGCCGCACAGATAGTAAGCGCCGTAGAAGAAGGCCGTTCCTTAAATGAGGTGCTGCCAAAGCTAACCGCTTCTATTGATGAAAGAGACAAGGCACTGGTTCAGGAAATTGTATACGGTACTCTGAGACACCGCCGACTGCTGTCCAACACCCTGTCAGGACTTTTAGAGCACAGCATAAACCAGAAATTCAACACCGCCCGTACCCTGCTTTTATGCGGACTTTACCAGCTGGTGTTCACCAGAATGCCTGCGCATGCAATTGTCGCCTCTACCGTGGGAGCCTGCGGGCTCTGTCACTGTAAGAATCTGGCGCCTACTGTAAACGCCTGTCTGCGCCGCTTCTTAAGAGAAGGCGCCCATCTTGCCCACAGCAGCGACGAGTCCATCGAGCAGTCATTCCCTGAATGGCTGTATAAGAAGATCTATGAGCAGTATCCTGACAGGTACTCTGAAATCCTTAAGGCCTCAAATGATCATGCGCCGCTATGGCTTAGAGTTGAAAACTCAAAAATCAGTACCGCAGACTATCTGAAGCTTCTTGATAAAAATCAGATAGAGTACGAAACAGTACCTTTCCTTGACTGTGCGATAATGCTGAAAAAATCTCTGGGAGTCAAAGGCATCCCGGGATTCTTTGAAGGACTCTGCAGCATTCAGGATATTTCCGCCCAGATGGCAGCCCCTCTTATTGAAGCTAAAGACGGCATGAGGGTGCTTGATACCTGTTCAGCCCCTGGCGGCAAAAGTGCCCATATTTTAGATCTATATCCAAATATCAGCCTTATAAGTGCTGACATTGATGCAAACAGGCTTAGTCTTGAAAAAGAGACCTTAGACAGACTAAAGCGCAGCATTGAGCTGGTAGAATGCGATTTTTCAAAAAACACCGCCGGTATTGAGGGTGAATTTGACAGAATTCTGGTCGATGCCCCCTGCTCTGGCACGGGAGTTATCAGACGCCACCCCGACATCAAGTGGCTTAGAAGAAAAAACGATATCGATGCGCTTGTAACTACGCAGGAAGCAATTTTAGATAATGCATTCTCCAGACTTAAAAAAGGCGGAATCCTCGTTTATACAACCTGCTCGATTCTCAAAGAAGAAAATATCAGCCAGGTGGAGAATTTCCTGAAAAGACATAAAGATGCAGAACTGTGTCCTTTTATGTTTCATAATAAAGAAGTGTCTTCTTATCAGAGAATTCCTGGAGAATACAACGGAGATGGTTTTTTCTACGCTAGATTCTTAAAAGTTTAGGTTTTTGGATTTTTGAATGAAGATCATTATTTTAGGTTCAGGCACTGTCGGCACGGAACTGGCAAAATATCTGGTGAATGCCGGGCACGCAGTTACTATTATAGATAGGCCGTCTGCAGAGATTTCGCAGATAGGCACCCACCTGGATTTAAGAGTTGTTGTCGGAAATCCTTGCTCTCCTGCTATTTTAAGAAAGGCGGGAGCTGAAAATACTGAACTGCTGGTAGCTGCCACTTCTGACGATGAAGAAAACATAACCGCCTGCTGTGTTGCGGTCTTTCTGTTCAGAATTCCAAGAAAGATGGCGCGAATTCGCTCTACCGAATACCTGCAGGAGGCAGAAGGTCTTTTTGGCGCAACAGGTATTCCTATCGATCATATTATTTCTCCTGAAGTAATTATTACCGACAGCATCATGGATCTTATCGAGCTGCCGGGCGCCGCTGCTGTAGGCTCCTTCTTTCAGAACCGTATTGTGGCCGTCTGTGTAAGATGCGCTCTTGGCGGCAAACTGATCGGTAAAAGCGTTGAAAACTTCTATGACTATGACGCCACCGCCTCCATTCTGGCAATTTACCGTGACGGCAAATTTATAAAGGAGTTTGCCAAAAATACTTTCAGACCAGGCGATGAGGTATATTTCTGCTGCGAAAGAAACAGAGCCTTAAGCCAGATGTCCGCCCTTATTCCTTTAGAAACCGGCGGACGCAACATCACCATTTCCGGCGGCTCTCACAACGCCGATGAATTAGCCCATAGGCTGTCTGAGCGCTATCATGTAAAACTTATTGAACCGGATACTGCTCGTTCACAGCGCATTGCAGAAAGGCTGCGCGGAACCAATGTCGAAGTATACAACGCTGATCCTGTAGATACTGAGTTCATGGTGGAAGAACATCTGCATGCCTCAGATCTGTTTATCGCCGCATCTCCGAACGATGAAACCAATATCATGTCGTCTCTGCTGCTGAGCAGACTGCACAAGGTGCACACTCTGGCAGTGATCCAGTCTGACAGCTACTTTGAGCTTGCCAACGGCTCCAGAGGAGAAATTGATACAATTATTTCCCCAAGAGAAGCCACACTCTCGGCTATCTTGTCTAACATCAGGCAGGAAGGCGTTGAAAATCTTCATCTTTTCAGGCAGGGACAGTCTGAAGTTATCGAAATAAAGATCGAAGGCAGTCACCTTGGAAGCAAAGTTGTCGGCAGAAAAGTCAGTGCAGTAAATCTTCCAGAGGGTGTTAATCTAGGTCTGATTATCAGAGGAAGAAGACTGATACAAATCGATCCGGACTGTGTTTTTGAGGAAGGCGATCATGTTATAGCTTTTCTTGATGACAATAAACGCATGCGAGAGCTGGTACAGACCTTCAGACCTCGTTCTTTCTGGATACCAAAATGGTAGTAGATTTAAAACTAGTATCAAGACTGCTAAGCCCTGCAGTGCTGTGGCTGGGAATTCTTGCGGTAATTCCTGCCCTGCTGTCATTTTTTACGTCTACTGACGGCTGGTGGGAATTTCTGGCTACCGCCGGTGCTTCTATATTTGTAAGTTTTTTCTGCAGACGTATAGGCAAAAGAGCAGGCTCTCAGACCGGCATCCGTGAATTATTCGTATTTACAGGACTGCTGTGGTGTGTAATGACCTCGCTTGCAGCAATTCCCTTTTACCTGATACTCAAAGACTTAAGCATCGCCGAGTCTATTTTTGAAAGCGCCTCTGGCTTATCTACAACCGGTGCTACCGTAATAGACAATCTTGATTCACGACCTCCGGCTGTTCTGCTGTGGCGATCTATGCTGCAGTTTTTAGGAGGCATCGGATTCGTTGTCATTGCAGTTGCCATTCTGCCTAACGCGTCCTTAGGCGGAATGAACATATTCAAAACAGAGTCCACTTCTTTTGATGACAGTCTGAAAATCACTCCGCATGTCAAAACCATGGCCATCTCGCTTTTAGCCTGGTATATGCTGATGCTGTTTTTATGCATATTTTTCTATATATTAGGCGGTTTTGATATTTTTCTTGCGGTCAATGCAGCGCTGTGTACCGTGTCTACCGGCGGAATGATGCCTATAGACGCCTCCATGAACGGAGCTTCGGCCTTTATTCAGTACACCTGCATGGTCTTTATGTTCCTAGGAAGCTGCCCATTCCTTCTGATACTGGGCTCTATCACCGGCAGCATTACGACAATTATCAAAGATCAGCAGGTAAAATGTCTGTTCTTTACGATCATTATAATTTCTCTGATGATTGGCTCTTCTTTAATCATCATTAACGGTTATGGTGTAGAAGCTGCATATAGAACAGCTTTCTTTAATGTTATTGCAATTCTTTCCTCTACCGGCTTCAATTTAGGAGACTTCACGGAGTGGAACAGCTTTGCAACCATCATTTTCCTGATGATTCTCGGAGTGGGCGGCTGCTCAGGATCGACCTCCGGAGGCATAAAGCTGTTCCGTCTGCAGATCTGCTATTCCATGTTCAAGGCTCAGGTCAGAAAAAGCATTCACCCTCACCAGGTTATAGAGCCACGCTTTAATGGACAGGTTATTGATTCGGCAACCTTAAGATCTGTAATTACCTATCTTGTATCTTATATGCTGATTGCGATGCTTTCTGCAATCGTCGCCTCTCTGTTAGGACTGAGCCTTTCTGACGCCATAACCGGTACAGTTTCAGCTCTTTCCAATATCGGACCTGCGATAGGACCGACTCTCGGACCGTCTCATTCATTTGCAGGCTTAAGCGA
>DMTG01000151.1 GCA_003477345.1 Succinivibrionaceae bacterium
AGGACATCGCACCGGATTTTCTGCGTCCTATAAATCTAAAAAGCAGGGGCCGGTAGCAGTTTTCCTCGCTGAATACGATGCCTTGAACGGACTTGGTCACGGCTGCGGACACAATATTTTCGGCTGTGTCTCCTCGCTGGCTGCTGCCTGTTTAAAACAGGTTACTGATGAAGTCGGCGGTGAAGTAAGAGTCTATGGAACCCCAGGCGAGGAAGGCGGAGAAAACGGCAGTGCCAAAGGCAGTTTTGTCAGGGAAGGCTTTTTTAAGGATGTTGACTTCGCTCTGTGCGAACACCCGGGTAAAGACAGTTTCAACAGTTTAACCTCCAGCTCTTTAGCCTGTGCTCCTCTGGATATTGAATTCTGGGGCAGATCAGCTCATGCAGCTTCAGCGCCTGAAAAGGGCATCAATGCCTTAGACGCTCTTATCATGGTATACAATGCTGCCAACGCGCTAAGACAGCACCTGCCGTCGGATGTCAAGATTCACGGAATTATTGTAGACGGCGGTAAAGCGCCTAACATGGTTCCTGATTATGCACATGCCAAATTCTATATCCGCGCAGCCTCCATGCCGGTTATGATGGACACCTATAAAAAGCTAGAGAAGATTGTAGAGGGAGCCGCGCTGCAGACAGGTGCCAAAGGCAGAATGCAGCCTTATCAGAATATAGTTGAGAATACTATTGTGACTCCGCTCTTTGATGAGGTTTTCAAAGAGAGTCTTGAGGAGATGGGAGAAAAGATTGGCGGCGCTCCGGTATCTATAGGGTCAAGCGATGTTGGCAATGTATCCCAGGTTGTACCTACAATTCAGCCGAATCTGAGTATTACCAGAGAATCAATTCCGAATCATTCTGAACTCATGGTCAAAGCTGCCTGTTCAGAATACGGACTTGAAACTATAAGGCTAGGCGCCAAGACCCTGGCGCTTACCGCTCTGAAGCTGATGATGGATCCTGAAAGATTACAGGCCATAAAGGCGCAGCATGCAGAAAAATTAAAGGATCAGGCATGATTAGACTAGAACATATCGTAAAAGAATTTCATCCTAAAAAGGACACCACTGTAAGAGCAGTCAATGACGTAAGTCTTGAAATAGAGGATGGTGAGATTTTCGGCATCATTGGTTTTTCAGGAGCCGGTAAGTCCACACTGGTGCGCTGCATAAATCTGCTGGAAAGACCGACTTCAGGCAAAGTCTTCTTAGGTGATAAGGAGCTTACCGCTCTGTCTGATAAGGAGCTGCTTGAGACCAGACGAAGTATCGGCATGATTTTCCAGCATTTTAACTTAATGCCGTCGCGTACTGTCATGGACAATGTCATGCTGCCTTTAAAGCACTCAACTCTGTCCAAACAGGAAAAAAGAGAGAAATGTATTAAGCTTTTGAAACTGGTTGAGCTTGAGGATAAGTGCAGCAACTACCCAGCTCAGCTGTCCGGCGGACAGAAGCAGCGAGTGGCAATTGCCAGAGCTCTGGCAAATGATCCGAAGGTGCTGCT
Organism: Succinivibrionaceae bacterium; assembly: GCA_003477345.1. Classification (GTDB taxonomy): domain Bacteria; phylum Pseudomonadota; class Gammaproteobacteria; order Enterobacterales; family Succinivibrionaceae; genus Succinivibrio. Next base: position 1,506 of record DMTG01000151.1, read on the forward strand.
GTGTGATGAAGCCACTTCTGCGCTTGACCCTCAGACCACGCACCAGATCTTAGGACTGTTAAAGCAGCTCAATGAATCCCTGAAGCTTACCATAGTCATAATCACGCATCAGATGTCTGTCGTCAAAGACATCTGCGACAGAGCGGCGGTTATGGAAAACGGTGAGGTCAAGGAAACAGGAAGGGTATTTGACATCTTCAACAAGCCTCAGGCTCCAATTACCAGAGGCTTTATTGAAAATGCCACTACGCTTGGATCATTCAATGAATTCTTTAAAAAGGGTCAGCTTCCGGGGCTGGTTGCCGGCAGCGATGTCTGGTTTCTTACCTTCACGGGTGAGTGCAGGGGACAGGCTCTGATAGCCAAAATAGCCGAGAAATTTCAGGTGGAAGCCAATATCATCTATGGCAATATCGACTTTCTGAAAGGAGAGGTATTAGGCAAGCTCGTGGTATGTCTGTCAGGTACCCGAGATAATATTGAAAAATCCCGGGAATATCTTACTGACTGCGGAGTTGAAATAGAGGTACTGCAAGGTGAATGATTTAATTAACTTCCTGATGCCTAATATAGGAAAACTGGGCGGAGAATTCATGGAGTGCTTTTATCAGACTCTGACTATGATAGGAGTCTCCGGCACAATCTCCTGGTTTTTAGGCGTGATAATAGGAACTCTGCTGGTGGTATGCAGACGCAACGGGATCATGGAGAACCTGACTCTGTTTACCTTTTTTGACCGTTCAATCGACCTGATACGTTCAATACCTTTTATTATTCTCATTGTGCTGCTGATTCCTTTAAGCCGACTGATTGTAGGCACCGCCTCGGGCGTGGAAGGCTCATTTGTGGCACTGGTATTCGGTACTGTTCCGTTCTTTTCAAGACAGATTGAATCAGTGCTCTCGGATATAGACAAGGGGCTGGTTGAGGCCAGTCTTGCCATGGGCTTTTCTCCTATGGAAACCATCTTTACCGTCTATTTAAAAGAGAGTATTCCGGGAATTACCCGTGTTACGATGATTACCTTTGTAAGCTTCATCGGCATTACCGCAATTGCAGGTGCAATTGGTGCCGGAGGAATAGGTGATTTTGCCATTCGCTACGGCTATCAGATGGGCTATCGTGACATGATCTGGCTGACAGTTGCTGTAATTCTTCTGATTATCAGCATATTCCAGTTTATAGGTAATCTGATTATCAAAAAAACAACTCATTAAAATGAGGCATTAATATTTTTTTGTTAACGGAATTTTGAATTAAGTTTATATTACACATATAGAACCCTATCTGTGTTTTGTATGCTTTAAGACAACAATTAAACAAAGGACATCTTATGTACAAGAAAATTCTGACAGGACTTGCATCACTTGGCATTATGCTGTTTTCCGCATCAGCCAGCGCTGAAATGACCGAAATCAAGGTTGGCGTAGTAGGTGAATATGTTGCTCAGTGGGATACCGTAAATGAAATCCTCAAAAAGGACAATCTCCATGTGAAGCTGGTTAAATACTCTGATTATGCAACCCCTAACAGAGCCCTTGCCGACGGCGAGATCGATCTCAATGCTTTCCAGCACAAGGCATTTCTGGCCAATGACATTGAGCGCAACGGCTATAAGATAACTGCAATCGGCGATACCATCGTCACCCCTCTGCGTATTTACAACAACAAGGATAAAGTCAAAGCAGTAGCTGATTTTAAGGATGGCGACATTATCGGAATTCCTGCCGATCTTACCAATGGCGGCCGTGCTCTGAAGCTTATCGAGGCTGCCGGTCTTATCGAGGTTGATCCTGCCAAAGGCTATGTACCAAGCAAGGCTGATATCACCAAATATAACGTAAACATCAAGATCCGCGAGCTTGAATCAGGCATGCTGGCACGTATGCTCCCTGACATGTCCGCAGCTATTATCAACGGCGGCAATGCCTTTACTGCAGGCCTTGACGGTGAAGCTGATTCTATCTTCTCTGAAAATATGGATCCTAAGGCTAATCCAAATGTAGCCAAGCTTGTCAATGTAATCGTGGCCCGTGATGAAGACAAAGACAATCCTGCCTACAAGAAGGTAGTAGAGGCCTATCAGACACAGGAGTCTGCCAAAACCATTATGGAAGCCTACAAAGGTGCCTTTACTCCGGTATGGGAAGGTGCTGACAAGTATAAGTATTAGAAAACATCTAAAATAGATTCTAATATTCTGAGACTTCTTGCTTTTGAATCTTCTGGCAAGGAGTCTTTTTATAAACCTTATCTGCAATAAACAGTAAGTACACTGTACTTTACAGGGCAGATTTCAGATAAACAAACATTGATACTCCTGTATAAGGCTGTTTTTTATCATAGAGCGCATAAATTTTCCTGGGTTTTTTGCGCTAAAATGCTAAATCGTTCTTTTTTGAGTATCCTGTAGGAATTTTTTTTATGTCTCAGTTTGACTCGCGTAATATTAGTATGATGATGGACCTTTACGAAATGACCATGGCAAACGGTTATTTTGCAAAAGGTGTACACGATAAAAAAGTAGTCTTTGATGCTTTTTACAGACAGAATCCGGACGGCGGCGGTTTTGCAATTTTCGCCGGTCTCGATCAGATAATTGACTATGTTACCAACCTGCATTTCAGCGCAGAGGATATTTCCTATCTGGACTCCCTGAAAATCTTCAGCAGTGATTTTCTTGAATATTTAAAAAACTTCCGCTTCAGAGGCGATGTCTACGCCTTCAGAGAAGGAACAATCATGTATCCTAATGAGCCGGTTGTATCCGTGGTTGCTCCTCTTATGGATGCTCAGCTGGTTGAAACTGCTCTGCTAGCTGAACTGAATCATCAGTCTCTTATCGCTACCAAAGCCCAGAGAATTGTTAAAGCTGCCAAAGGCAAAGCCATCTCTGATTTCGGAGCGCGCCGCGCCCATAATATGGATGCTGCCGTATACGGCGCAAGAGCAGCCTTTATCGGCGGTGCTCTCAGTACCGCTACCGTGCTTGCAGGTCAGCAGTTCAATATCCCGGTGTCAGGCACCATGGCTCACAGCTGGATAATGTTCTTCAAAGATGAATATACTGCCTTCAAGAATTATGTGGAAACCTATCCTGACAATGCTCAGCTGCTTATCGATACCTATGATGTAATCCATCAGGGTCTGCCTAATGCTATAAAAATAGCCAAGGAGATCTTAGAGCCTATGGGTAAACGTTTAAAAGGCGTGCGTATCGATTCAGGCGACCTTGCCTATCTTTCAAAGAAAATCAGAGCCAAACTGGATGCTGCCGGAATGCAGGACTGCAAGATCATTGCCTCTAACAGCCTCGATGAATATACCGTAACTTCAATTTTAGAGCAGGGCGGCAGATTTGATGCCTTCGGTATCGGTGAAAGACTGATAACCGCCAAGAGTGATCCGGTTTTCGGCGCTGTCTACAAGATGGCAGCCGTAGAAGAAGATGACGGCACCTTCAGCCCGAGAATCAAGATTTCCGAGGCCCCTGAAAAGATCACCAACCCAGGCAGAAAGAGCGTTTACCGTATCTATAACGAAGATGGTCATGCCATAGCAGATCTGCTGGCCTCCTTTGATGAAGAGGTTGATGTTACCAAGCCGTTCCGCTATGTAGACCCAATCAAGCCTTGGAAGAACAGAAGCTTTGAAAACTGCACCGCCAAGTCTCTGCAGGAGCTGGTTGTAAAAGACGGCAAACGTGTCAATGCGGAAGTTCCATTAAGAGATATTCAGAAGTACGTTAAAGATCAGCTGGAAAATGAAATCTGGCCTGAAGAGCAGCGTTTTGAGAATCCTCATACTCATTATCTGGATATGAGTCCTGACTATTACTCATTAAAGATGGATCTGCTGCACGACAGCCACTAAAAAATCACATAAAACCGCCTTCTCTCGGCACTGGCAGTAAAAGCAGGGAGAAGGCTTTTTTTTACCTGAATTTTGGTATCCGGAGCACGCAGGGGCAGTCTAATGCTAACTAATAAATAACTGCAGAGTTGATTTTCTGGTGATTGATCCTTATGTATTAGACAGTAAGTTAGTATATAAAGGAGCCACAGGTGAAAATCGCAGTTGTCGGAGCAGGTTCTCCACTTGGTAGAAAAATCGTTTTAAAGGCTGAAGATCAGGGCATAAATGTTGTCAGCATTGTAAAAGATGCCTCGGTAATGGTCGGTACCGGCCCGGTTATTATTAAAGATTTTTCTGAAATCGATACCGATGACTTTGAAGGCTGCCACTATGTAATTGATGCCGAGTCCTTTACTGAGATCACCAGATATTCATCCGATCTGCTGCCGCTGTGGCGCCTGCTGGAGGTTTTGAAAAACTCTGCCCCAAAACTGCTCTGCATAGGCTCATGCGCATTTTTATATACTGACAAGTCAAGAAATAAAATGGTCTTAGATGACAGCCTTATGTGCTATGAAGATGCTCAGAGCAAACGCGAACAGAGACTGTGCGTAAATGCCTACAAACGCCTTAAGGAAAATTCAAGCGTAAGCTGGAGTGTCCTTTGTCCTCCGCTCATCGTTGATAAAAGGGGCTACGGCAGCGGCAGCTTTGAATTTTTAGATGATGTGCTACCTATGGATATAGAAGGCCGTTCAGTAATAACCCTGAACGATTTAGCCTCAGCCGTAGTAGAGCTTCTGAAAATCGGCCCTAAAGAGCATAAGTGCGCCTCAGTGTATTCAACTCCCAGAAAATAAGCTCAGTAAATCCCGCTGTTCTCGTAAAAGGCTATAAAAGTAGCCTTTTTTTGTGATCTTAATCAGTATAAGAATATAAAAAATATATTTAATCTAGTTACATGTATATTAAAAATATCTGTTTAATGGTAATATACTCAT
>DMTG01000289.1 GCA_003477345.1 Succinivibrionaceae bacterium
AATTTAAGTATCAAACTCGGGAGGCTGTGTCTTAGTCATTCTTCAGCATAGATTCTATATTTTCATCTTTCTGTTTCCACAAATCTCTTACCTGCATGCTGATCGAATGCTTGTAGGTCTTGTCTTTTAAAAAGTCTCCCTGTGGGAAATATCCTTTCGGTAAAATTTCGACATTGACGTATATGTCGGTGATTTTTCCTTTCAGCATTTCTATGAACGGTTTTTTAGGTGCGCAGTTGTTAGGATACTGAATGGTCGTGTTGAATACGCACTCAATATCATTGCCGATTTCACCAAAGGTCAGACCAATGGATCCGGTTTTAGGCGGCATCAGATGCTGGTAGGAAGACTTGGCGAGCCTGGCTTTTTCCGGAGTGTATCTGGTTCCTTCTACGAAATTGATTAGTGCAGTCGGGTACTTTATAACTCTTTTGCAGGCGCCTTTTGTAGATTTGATATCTTTTTCTCTCAGCTTGGGATTTTTTAACAGCTGTTCTCTGGTATAGCGGCGTAGAAAAGGCATTCCCAGGGCATAGCAGGCTAATCCTACAAAAGGTATGTAGATGAGCGAGTGCTTCATGAAAAATTTTGTGGTTGCAATTTTTCCTTTATAGACGCTGTTTATCACCAGAATGTCAAACCAGCTTAAGTGATTGGACATTACTACACAGGACTTGTTTTCAATGTTTGGAATTGGGTCGCCAGTGATTTTCCAGTTGATTTTATTGGTTGCATTTATGATCACATAGTTAGCAGCCACCCAGATTCTGTACAGCAGAAAATTCAGATGTTCTATGAATCTCTTTACAGATTTGAGAGGCAGCAGGCATTTAAAAATGCCTAAAATCATTATAGGAGTGGCAATTACAATACAGTTTATTGAAATTAAAAGTAAATTTATTATAACGAGCAATGGTGCCGGTAAAAAAGATAGCATTTATCAGATCCTTTCTAAAAATATGTACTGTGTATTTTACCAAGGATTTGGTCACAAATATTTTTGCATTTTTTGGAACATTGTAGAAAATATGTTCGATTTTATGATATATAATCAAGTTAAGGATTTATTCTGATCCGACACTGGATAAACCAGCAAGACCTGAATAAAACTGCGGATTACTGCACAGAGTGCTAATGCGTAAGTAGATAGTCAATTAAGTTGGTATACACTGTTGAGTTGGAAAATAAAATCCATTAAGGGCGGGACATTGCCCTGCATTCTGACAGGTAATTTTAAACCTGAGCAGGATTTCTATGCTGGCGGTATTCCTGACTATGAGTACTGAGCGTAAAAAGATACTCCAGTTAGACAAAGAATGTCATTAAAAACAACTAATGAATTTTTTTATTCAGAGGCAAAAAATGGGCGATCAAACTAAATATATCTGGTTCAACGGCGAAATGGTTCCTTGGGAGAAAGCTACTGTTCATGTGACAGCACACGCACTGCACTATGGTTCAGCAGTCTTTGAGGGAATCAGAGCATATTCAACACCTAAAGGACCACAGATTTTCCGCCTGAAAGAACATATCGACCGTCTTTTTAATTCTGCAAAAATTTACCGCTTCCCTGTAGCTTATACAAAAGAAGAAGTAATGGATGCCTGCAGAAAGGTTATTTCAGAAAACGGCCTTGAATATGGATATATCCGTCCTCTTATTTACATGGGAGCAGTTGGACTGGGCGTAAAGTTCCCTAAAGGATCAAAGGCTGAAACTATGGTATGCGCAATGCCATGGGGCGCCTATCTGGGTGAAGAAGGCTTAAAGAAGGGGGTTAAGGTCTGTGTATCTTCCTGGAGAAGACTGGCACCTGATACCATTCCTACAGAAGCAAAGGCTGCAGGCAACTATCTGTCTTCCATTCTGATTGCCAATGAGGCAACCGCAAACGGCTATACCGAAGCAATTGCTCTGGATGTTAACGGCTATATTTCAGAAGGTTCCGGCGAGAACGTATTTTTCGTAAAGGATGGCGAACTATATACCGCTCCATTTACCAGCGGACTGCTTCCTGGCATTACCAGAGATGCCGTTGTTCATTTTGCTGAGGACGTTTTAGGTCTGAAGGTTCATCAGCAGCCAATTCCTAGAGAAATGGTCTATCTTGCAGATGAAATCTTCTTCACCGGCACCGCCGCAGAAATTACTCCTATTGCAAGTGTAGACGGAATTGATGTAGGCCCAGGCTACAGAGGCCCAATCACTGAAAAACTGCAGAATGTTTTCTTCGACTTCGTAAAAGGAAAAGTAGAAGACAAGTGGGGCTGGCTGACTCCAGTCAAATAAAAAGATAACGGAGCTCTCCATTTCTTTTTAATACAAGGCCCGCTGAATAAAATTAGCGGGTCTTTATGTAAATAATTCCAGTTATATAGAGAAGAAAACTATGTCAAACAATTATCGCTCTAGAGTTACATACGAAGGTCAGACCATGGCCGGAGCCCGTGCCTTGTGGGAAGCAACCGGCATGAAGCCTTCTGATTTCGGCAAGCCAATCATTGCGGTTGCCAACTCCTTTACTCAGTTTGTTCCAGGCCATGTGCATCTGCATGACATAGGTCAGCTGGTTTGCAGAGAAATTGAAGCTGCAGGCGGCATAGCAAAAGAATTCAATACCATTGCAGTAGATGACGGTATAGCAATGGGACACGACGGCATGCTGTATTCTCTTCCAAGCCGTGACATCATTGCCGACAGCGTTGA
>DMTG01000239.1 GCA_003477345.1 Succinivibrionaceae bacterium
TTTTCTGCCATTTTATTTTCCTTATACAAGTGCCTGCTCAGGATCACCTATGGTGGCCTTCTTGCCGTCCAGCAGCGGATTGTCGTCATTGAGCACAAACGGATTTACATACTGCTTGATACCTACACCGTTCACTACCATATTCTTAGATTCAAAGTAGTTGAGCAGCGCTGAAGTAGGGTTAGGCTGAGCGCAGCACAGAGAAATGTTGTAGCCGTCCATAAGCTCAAACAGTCTTATGATATTGACGTTGTAAAACTCGCCGATTTCATCGAGCGGCCAGTGAACCGCCACGTTGAAATCAGTACACAGACTGCGGGTCAGACTGCAGAAAATCAGAATTCTGGCAAGCTTGGATAAGCCGTAGCTAGAGAAGTTTCTTAAATCATTGTCATTGGTAATAACATGCAGGCGGCCGTTTTCCACAATTTCAGTGTGCAGCTCGGCAAGCGAATACATGCTGTTTTTGATATCCGATCTGACAAGCGAGCGGGTTACCGTATCCAAAATCTCGATAAGACTCTCATCGGGCAGCTCGTCCTGACTCTTTTTTTCCTGCTGCCATCTGCTGTAGCTGTCTACGAAGGAGCGCAGCTCCTTGTAGAGCTCAAACTCGCTTATCTTAGACACCAGCTTGATGTCTATTCTGGAAATTGCCGGGAAAGGATTCTTTTCAAGCTTGTCTTTGAAGTTTGAGGCCACGGCATTTACCGCCTTGGTAAAGATATTCAGGCGTTCATAAAAGTTCTGATAGGAAATGGCTGTAGTTCTGATTGCCTCGATGGCCGCCTGCTTCTCTGCTCCCAGCATGGCAAAGAGCTGCTTTAAGCACTCAAGGAGCTCAAAGCTTCTTAAGGTAACGTTGTGGATCTCAAATTTAAAGTGATGTTTCTTAACCTCATTCCAGGAGGTTGCTATCTGAGTCTTTAATTCAAAGCCGTCGATTACATTGACTATCGACGAAATTTTCTGGGTAAGTGTCTCTGTTATTTTGGAGGCCTCTGCTGCCAGAGTCTTAAGTTTCGTGCACAGATTGGCTGTAGAGTAAGCCTCATTATGCTCCTGTTCAGATGCCTTGATGTTTTCAGTAAGACCTATAGCCGACCTTACCAGATCATCCCCCATGGCACTCTTTATGCTTTCAATTCCGGCACTTAATTTACTATTGCGCTCTCTGAGTGCCTTGGTTGCCTTCTGGATCTCAGATACTGCTGCAAGGTGCTCAGACGTTACTTTCTGCAAATCGGCATTGATCCTGTCAAGATCGAGGGTCAGCGTCTGAAGCTTGCTCTTTAGCGCATCATAGCCTGACCATTTCTCTCTGAGCCATTCCTGATAGGCTTTCACCTCAGAGCTGTAGGCTCTTACCTCGGAATATCTGTCACTGGCTTTATCAAGATCTGCCTTGGCCTTGGAAATCTCGCCGCTGTCGATTCCGCTGGCTTTGAGTTTGCCGGCCTTCACCTTCTCGATAAGCTTAAGCTGCTTGTTAAAACTGTCATTTTCATCTGTCAGGTTCTGCTCGAGTACCTCAAGACTGGACTCACAGACAGCTCTCTTTCTGCTGTAGTCGCCAGTCAGTTTAAAATGACTGTCTTTAACATATTCTTTCAGAGCTTTCTTGCGCTCATCAAATTCTTTCTGAGCTTTTTTATGATCTCTTTGAAGATTAGCTTTCTGCGCCTCCAGCGACTTCTTCCTGTCAGCAAGTCTTATGGCAATTTCATCTGAAATTTCCTTCTGCTGTGACTTGTAGCCTGCAAGATCTCTATGATACTGAGCAATGTTCTCCTGTTCTACAATGAGTTTCTTCTGGAGTTCTTCCTGCTCTTCACGCTTTTTATTTAGCTCTTTTCCGGCAGTTTCAATGTGTGCTTCATATCTGCCGATTTCATCATTAATCTCTGCAAGCTTTAACTGCAGTTCATCCTTTTCCTGAAGATATTCAGGAGTTTCTATAGCGCTGAGATCGATCTCAATTCCATAAAAATCCTGTTTCTCTTTCTGATCAAGGACAACCGGATCCAAATCCCTGCGGGCAAGCAGCTCTGGGCGGATAACCATACCTATATTGCGCTTCCACTGAGGCAGATCCTTTTCTAGGAGGGCCTGCAGAGATCCTTTTACCGGGGTAATCGCATTAGTGATTTCCTCTTTTTTAAGACTCAGCTCGGCCTTCTTTTTATATAAAGTTTCTATATCCCTGCCGCTCCTGGCAATTTCCTTTTCAAGAGCATGCAGACTGTCATTGAGCTCCAGCTGCTTTTTAGAATGATCACTGATGAGCGCCGATACTGCCACTATCTGCTGCTCAGTGGCATCAAGTCTGTGACGGTCCTCTTCATCAGGCACCAGAGCAGCAAGCTGCAGATCAACTTTTTGAGTTTGCGTATTGAAGATGGAGTTCTCTTCAGCCTGCTCTGACTTTATTTCATAGCCTCTCTGCAGATTTTCTGAATCAAAGCGTCTAAGCGCAGTCTGCTCTTCTAGATTCAGGCGGTTTATTTCCTCTTTCTGTCTGGCAATATCCTGTTCTATTCTGGACTTTGCCTTATCGTGCTTCTTCTGGATACCAAGTGTCTCGGTTGCGGTTTCCTCTTCGATTTTTTTCAGTATGGATTTATTCTTGGCAGATAACAGATCATAAAATTTCTGCTTTTCTTCAAGCTGCTCACGGTACATCTCAAGATTGGCATACTCGGCGACCTTGTCTTCAAGATTCTCATTCTCATAGCGTACCTTTTCATCCAGCAGGATTTTTACCTGTCTCTTATAGCCATCATGAGATATCTCGGCCTGGGTTTTCTGCTGCTGAATATCAGATAATCTGACATTGAAATCAGCGTCCAGCTTTTCTTTTTCAGAATCCTTAGCTTCTATTTCCTGCTTGTTGGCAAGAATCTGCTTTTCATACTGTCCCAGTCTGTCATTACCGTGCCGATACAGGCTTTTGATTCTGGAAAGGCGCAGATTCAAAGTCTCTTTCTGTTCAAGCGCCAGAGAAAGCTCTGCTCTCTGCTGCTCAATGCGGGCAAAGGCCTTTAAATTCTGAACCTGCTGCTCATCACGCTGAACTTTTGGCATTTCTATAGACACATGATCGGCCACATAGCTGTCAAGCAGCATCACTTTCAGGCTCTCCAGCATGTTGTTTTCCTGCAGCATCACCGAGGTAAGCGCGCCTAAATGCCGGATTTCATCCCTGCCTGAACACAGTGAATACTCTGAGGCATACACGTTAAGCCGTTTGACACTGGCATCTCTGCCGCGCAGACGCGATCTGTGATTAAAAAGAACTGCCTGATAATCCTGTGTTGTTAAAATGGCATTGGTAGTCTCGAAATTTGCCGATACCTGATCCTGCAGCCAGACAGAGGCACTGGATTTTTTTAAATACTCAACTGACTCTTTTGTAAACAGCTCCTGGGACGTGCCCTTTAAAAATCGATAGGTTATTCTGCCGTTGACCGTGTATAAAACCGCACAGCAGCTGACGCCGAAGCGCATATATTCAAAAACAATGACCGATCTTGGATTAGGAAGATAATACTCATTGAATTTAAGCTTGCCTGCCTGTCTTGTGACAACTCTGCCAGGCTCGCAGCCATAGAAAACCGGAATCAGATTTAAAATTGAGGTTTTGCCTGATCCGTTATCACCATTAAAATAAGTATGATGACTGCAGTTTATATACGAAAGCTTATCTTTGAAGATGGAATCATATAAGGTTATTGAAGTAAGACGACTCTGCTTATTATCAGTAGTATTTGTATCCATTGTATTCCGCGCACGTTGAATTTTTTACTGCCTAGTATAGACTCAAAAAGAGACATTCTCAATTTCTGAAGGATTTACAGCGCTTTTCACGAATTTTCAGTAAGCGGTACTTTATCAAAAGGAGTCGTAAAACCCTGTCCTTCAGGACGGAGATATAAGGCGCTAAACTAATCAGGGGTTGCTTTTCTGTAACTCGCCGCCTACAATAAAATTCACAAGGGCAGGACATGCCCGGCTCGGGAGTGAGTCTGGTC
>DMTG01000122.1 GCA_003477345.1 Succinivibrionaceae bacterium
GACCAGACTCACTCCCGAGCCGGGCATGTCCTGCCCTTGTGAATTTTATTGTAGGCGGCGAGTTACAGAAAAGCAACCCCTGATTAGTTTAGCGCCTTATATCCAGTCCTGAAGGACAGGGTTTTACGACTCCTTTTGATAAATTTTGCAACACTGCAGCAATCTTCTTAAAAGATACTGCACTTACTGGTTTGTTTTACCAAAAAAAATATTGTAATCATTATCTGTGCTATATTCAAGATGCCTCTAACGAGGCAGTCAGGACGCCGCAGTATCAGGTCCTGAATTTAGAGAAGAATTGGTCTTTTCAGAAGGGAAAAATGGCAAAAAGCAATCAGACTACGCTGTGCTATATAGAAAAGAACGGACGCTATCTCATGATGCACCGCATAAAGAAACAAGGCGATATCAACCATGACAAATGGGTCGGCATCGGAGGGCACTTTGAACAGGATGAGTCACCTGAAGAATGCCTATTAAGAGAAGTAAGAGAAGAAAGCGGACTCATACTTGAAAACTATGCTCTGCGCGGCATTATCACCTTTATATCAGACAAGTGGCAGACTGAATACATGTTTCTTTACACCGCAGATTTCCCGGATAAGGGCGTAGTAAAGGACTGCAATGAGGGCGTACTCGAATGGATAGACAAAAAAGACGTCTACTCTCTGCCTATCTGGGAAGGCGATAAAATTTTCTTCCGTCTGTTAGAAGAGCACAGAGAGTTCTTCTCTTTAAAGCTGCGCTATCAGGGAGATGATCTCGTAGAAGCCAAACTTCACAATAAAGATATAAGATTATCTTCCATATATCACAAGGCAGGTCATCCTGATAATAAATAAGGACCTGCCTGCCTCTGCAGCTTTTACGCTCTTAGTGGCTTATACCTCAAGCTTGCGCTTTAGATACTGAATGGACTCTGTAATCGTGTGCACATCAGGCGCAGAGGTTGCAGAAGTGATGCACTTGAGGCCTGAGCACTCTCCGTCTATGAACTCTCCGTAAGCCGTAAGAGGCATCACCTGTCCTAAAATGCGCAGACCTACAGATTTAAGATCTCTGCAAAGTGCCAGAGTAAATTCGGCACCAGCACTGTAGACTGCCTGAATATCACCCCGCTTTTCCAAAACCTGCTGCGCAATCTGACCATAGGCCGTAGATACCAGATCAAGCGCTTCCTCCCAGGTACGATTCTCCTTGTGCAGCAGCAGTTCGTACTCCGCATATGACTGCGCGGTGGCACCAACATCCTCGGAGACAATGAAACAGATCTGACAGCTGTCAAAGCGGGCGGCTATTTCATCTACCACACGGGAGATTTCAGAAAATCTGACCTGCTCATCGCCTATCAGCAGAGAATTATGCACGGTTACAAACAGCACATCCTCCTCAAGGCGCAGGGTTTCCACCTGAGCTGCCAGCAGCGGACTGCTGCCGCCAATCATGCCGAAGATCTTGCAGTTGTGCACCTGCGACTGCTTTTCAGAGCTGCGCATAACCTTGCGCGCCATGGTGGCGGTAAAAGGACCAGGATCGACTGCTATGAATTTTACCTCCGAGGCTATGACCGCATCGGCTATAAGGTTGATCTCCTCCTGCGAAATGCAGTCCATAATCACGGCTCTGACACCCTCTTCTGCCATTTTCTTTATTTTGCTGGCCAGATAGAGCATGCCCTTCTGGTAATCCTTTAAGTGGATGGCCTCTGCCTTGTAATGAAATTTCTCTGTAAAGAGATCGGCAACTCTGCCGGATTCCGCAGGGCCCAGATCGTCTATATCGACGATAGCCTTCTGCAGCGAACGGCCGTTTACCAGCATGTAGCCGCCCACATTGGCGCGCTTTAAAACCGGGAAGGCCGGCACCACGATAGCCATTCGGTCTTTATCCTCAAGCGCATCTAAAAGTGCCTGAGTTTCCGCGCAGGTATTGCCGCGCATGGCAGGATCGATTCTTTTGGCGTACAGCTTCACATTGGAGGATTTTAAAAGTCTGGCCGCATAATAGACCATCTGATAGCTCTGCTCAGGCGACAGATGGCGGCTGTTGGTTGAATAAACCAGACAGTCGTATTTATCGGTATCGCACTCCTTGATGCCTTTATTGTTGATAAGAGAGCAGACTTTGCAGCGATTTTTCTCTAGCATGGCGCCAACTGAACTGCCACCGGTAATTTCGTCTGCTATTACTACACATTGAACCATTTTCTTTACCTTTAACCGATAGTAGAAATCTTAGCGCGCAGTCTTAATACGCTTGAAGGAACCACCGAGAGTTCATCAACTCCCATCTGAATAAGCTTGGCTACAAAGTTCTCATCAGCTGCAAGCTCTCCGCAGACTCCGACCCAGATGCCGGCGGCATGTCCGTTTTCTATGGTTCGCTCAATAAGCCTTACGACTGCATGATGGTAAGGATTCAAAAATTTTGAAACATCCGCATTCTGTCTGTCAGCTGCCAGCGTAAACTGGGTCAGATCATTGGTGCCTATGCTGAAAAAGTCCACGAGAGGCGCCAGCTCATCACTGATGATGGCGGAAGCCGGGGTCTCTATCATGATGCCGAACTCAACATTCTTGTCAAAAGGAATTCCTTCATCCTCGAGTTCATGCTGGACCTCATAGCAAAGAGCCCTGCAGTCCTTGACCTCGTCGACAGAAGACACCATTGGAATCATTATGGCCAGTTTGCCGTACATGGAGGCACGATACAGAGCCCTGAGCTGAGTTTTGAAAAGACGCTGATTATCAAGACACAGTCTTACAGCTCTAAGTCCCATGGCCGGATTTTCTTCCTTTTTAAGCATGAAATAGTCGGCGGTCTTGTCAGCCCCGATATCCAGGGTTCTTATAACCACCCTTTTGCCGCCCATACTCTCTACCATCTTGCGGTAGACGACAAACTGCTCCTCTTCTGAAGGGTAGTCCTGAGCCTGCAGAAAGATATACTCGCTGCGGCACAGGCCGATGCCCT
>DMTG01000234.1 GCA_003477345.1 Succinivibrionaceae bacterium
GTTACTTCAGATAAAAAGGACAATGTCTCCGAAGACTACACTGCTCAGGAAAATCACGACAGCAGCACTTCAGGCGGTGTTAACAGCTATCCACCGCTTGGCAGTGATGATTCCAGAATTCAGAGCAATACAGTAAGGAGAATTAGATAATTATGCAGAAATCAAAATTAAATTTCTTTATTGCTATAGCGCTGGCAGTCATTTTCTTTGGCTACAATTCGCTTTACATAATATCTGAAGGCAATGTAGGCATTGTAACCCGTTTCGGAAAGGTTATCCGTGACAGCGGAGATGACAAGGTTTTACAGGTATCCAAGCCTGGCCTGCACTTCAAAATACCTTTTGTTGATCAGGTAAAGGTACTGGACGCCAGAATCCAGACAATCAGCTCCAGTGCTGATCGTTTTGTTACCTCAGAGAAGAAAGACGTAATTATTGATTCTTACGTAAAATGGCAGATCAGCGATGCCGGCACCTACTATCTGACCACCGCCGGCGGTAATAATATGCAGGCTGAGGAACTGCTCAGACGCAGAATCAACAACTCTTTGAGAAGTCAGATTGGCCGTCTTACCATTCACGAACTGGTATCAGGACAGCAGGGCGAAGAGGATAACTCATTTGATTCAGTCAGCGGAGAGCCAATCAATGCAGCCAGTGTCTCCAAGCGTGATCAGGTTATGCAGAATGCTCTGAAGGACATCGGATCTTCTGCTAAAGCTCTGGGCGTCAGGATAGTAGACGTAAGAATGAAACAGATCAATCTGCCTGCAGAGGTTTCAAATTCCATTTATCAGCGCATGAGAGCAGAGCGTGATGCCGTGGCTAAGCTGCACCGCTCACAGGGCCGCAAGGAAGCAGAAGCAATCAAGGCTCATGCCGACCGCGAAGTAATCGTAAAGATTGCCGAAGCTGAGCGTCAGTCCCGCATCCTAAAAGGTGAGGGCGATGCCGAGGCCACCAAGATTTATGCTGATGCCTACAATAGAAACCCTGAATTTTTCGAGTTTTTAAGAAGTATGGATGCCTACAGGGCATCAATGACAAAAGGCTCAGATACTCTGGTGCTGCAGCCTGAAAGCGAGTTCTTCAAATACTTCAATAACGCCAAGGGCGTACGCAACTAGCAGCACGAGGTCCCATCAGTTAATTTGATGGGATTTTTTTTGCTTTTTTTTGTTCATTTAAAGGGCAATAATACAGTTCAATGCCTTTTTTTTAAGCAAAGTGGTAAAGTTGCAACTTGCGCGGTGAAAAGTTTTTTTGCAATCATTTATACATGACAGCAGTTTATAAACAGTGAGGATAATATAAATGCCTAATAGTGTGATAGTGCTGGGGACTCAGTGGGGCGACGAAGGAAAAGGTAAAGTTGCAGATCTGCTGACATCTCACGCAAATATCGTTGTTCGCAGTCAGGGCGGTAATAACGCCGGGCATACCCTGGTTGTAGGTTCACAGAAGGTCGTGGTTCGTCTGGTACCTTCCGGAATTCTGCATCCTGAGTGCCTTTGTCTTATAGGCAGCGGAGTGGTTGTCAATCCGCAGGCTCTGTTTGAAGAAATTGCAGAACTGAACAAGGCAGGAGTTCCTAACGTAGAAGGCCGTATCAAGATTTCTGCAGCAAGTGCGCTGCTGCTGCCAGTGCATCCTGCTATCGACAAGGGTGCAGAAAAGCTTAGAGGCAAGAATGCAATCGGCACCACCGGTCGCGGAATCGGCCCCTGCTATGAGGATAAGGTAGCAAGAAGAGGCCTGAGAGTCGGCGATCTCTTCGACATGGAAACCTTTAAGGATAAACTGCATAATCTTCTTAATTACCGCAATTTCATGCTGAAGAACTACTATCACGAAGAAGAAGTAAGTTTCGACTCTGTAATGGCTATGATTGAGCCATTGAGAGAGCGCATTCTGAATATGGTTGCAGATGTGTCAAAGATCTTAGATGAAGGCAGAAAGTCTCACAAGAAGATCCTGTTTGAAGGCGCCCAGGGAACCTTCCTTGATATCGATTACGGCACCTATCCGTTTGTGACATCATCAAATACCGTAGCAGGCGGCTGTGTAACCGGATCTGGTGCAGGTCCGCTTTCAATTGACTATGTTCTGGGTATTGCCAAGGTCTATACAACCCGCGTAGGCGGCGGTCCTTTCCCAACCGAGCTTAATGATGACGTAGGAGAGGGTATCCGCAAGAGAGGCGCAGAATTCGGTGCCGTTACCGGCAGACCTCGCAGAACCGGCTGGTATGACGCTGTAGCCATGCGCAGAGCGGTTACCATAAATTCCATTTCTGGACTGGCATTAATGAAGATGGACGTGCTCGATGGCATGGATGAAGTAAAGATCTGTGTAGGCTATAAGCACAGTGACGGCTCTGTAGCTGAGCTGCCTCCTTTAGCTGCCAGTGATTATGAAGGAGTAACTCCGGTATATGAGACAATGCCTGGCTGGAGTGAATCAACTTTTGGTGTTACCAAATGGGAAGATCTGCCTGAAAATGCCCGCAGATATATCAGGCGCCTAGAAGAGCTTTCCAACACAAAGGTTGCGATTCTTTCTACAGGTCCTGAGCGTGATCAGACCATTTATCTTGAAGATCCGTTTGCTGACTAGCAGTTTCTGCAGTAAAGCTTCAGTATATGAATAAACACTAAGGGCCTCATTTGAGGCTCTTTTTTTTGCGCTTTCTGAAATTTCAGGTCAAAAAAAAATCAGGGCACTGCGGACAATACCCTGATTTATGCGTATAAAAATCAGATCACTGATTAGACATTGAAGCCAAAGTATTTATTGGTATTGTTGAAGGAAATGTCTTCAACCAGCTGTCCTAAGAACTTCATATCATCAGGGTACATGCCTTTTTCGACGTAAGTGCCGACGAAGTTGCACATGATTCTTCTGAAGTACTCATGACGAGTATAGGACAGGAAGCTTCTTGAATCGGTAAGCATTCCGAGGAAGTTGCCGAATACTGACAGGTTGGCAAATGAGGTCATCTGATCCATCATTCCCTGGAAGCTGTCGTTGAACCACCAGGCAGAGCCCTGCTGAATTTTACCCTGAGCCTCTGGTCCCTGGAAAGCGCCTAAAGCTGTAGCAATAGGTCCGTTGTCGGCAGGATTTAAAGAATACCAGATCATCTTTGGCAGAGAATCTTCCTTCTCGAGCTCGTTCATGAACTGACCGATAGCTTCTGCGCAGGCGCGGTTGCCCATGTAGTCATAGCCGGTGTCTGCACCCAGACGGTTGAAGCCTTTGGAGTTAGGATCGCGGATTGCGCCGTAGTGCATCTGCATTCCCCAGCCGTATTTTGCATAGCCGTGAGCCATATGAATGAGAATCATGGTCTTGTAGGCTTCTACTTCAGCAGCGCTTAAGGCTTCGCCTTTCAGACCTTTCTGGAAGATTTTCTCAAGCTCTGAATCAGAGATCAGGTTGCAGTATACATAGTCAATACCATGATCAGCAGCGCGGCAGCCCATGTCATCGAAGAACTTCATGCGATCATCGATGGCAGCAAAGAAGTCTTTTACAGAGGAAACCTTGGCACCAGTTAGCTTTTCTATATGCTTAACATAGTCAGCAAAGTCTGGTTTTTCAATTTTCATTGCCTTGTCAGGACGCCAGGCAGGCAGAACTTTGCAAGGGCAGTTCTTATCTGAGGCTAGTTTTTTGTGCCATTCAAGAGAATCACCCGGATCATCGGTGGTGCATACGCACTTTACATTAGACATTCTGATGATGTCTTGGACGCGGAAATTGTCCTGAGCGAGCTTCTCGTTGCAGGCATTCCAAATTTCATCACAGGTGTCTTCATTTAAGGTTTTAGTAATGCCGAAGTAGCGCTGCAGCTCAAGATGAGTCCAGTGATACAGAGGGTTGCCCAAAGCTCTTGGCAGTGATTTGGCAAACTGCTGGAATTTTTCATAGTCAGAGCTTTCATTGCCGGTGATCAGCTTCTCTGGTACACCGTTTGAACGAATCATACGCCACTTGTAGTGATCTCCTGACAGCCAGGCATCAGTTATATTGCGGAACTTGTAGTTTTCTGCAATCTGCTGAGGGTTGATGTGGCAGTGGTAGTCAATGATAGGCATCTTGGCGGCATGCTCATGATACAGAACCTTGGCGGTTTCGTTGTCGAGCATGAAATCTTTATCCATAAATTTTTTCATATTTTATCTTTACTGTAATGACAGTAAGCTCCGTGCATATAATTTGAAATAAAACAGCCCCGTTTTCACGGAGCTGAATGATTGATTATTTACATTAAACCTAGCAATGCCTTTGAAGTCATACCAAGTGCTTCTGGGTATCCGGCTTTTGCCGCCAGCCAGCTTGATAGGAATGGCAGATAGGTAATCGACATAAGAACGAAGAAGATCAGTACATAGTAAGGGATCAGTGGTTTGATTACCTTTTCTATGCTGGTCTTGCCGACTTTTACGCCCACGAACAGAATGTTGCCTACAGGAGGAGTGATTAAGCCGATGCAGAGGTTGAAGGTAATAATAATACCGAACTCAACAGAACTTAAACCACATGACTGAGCAATTGGCAGGAAAATCGGAGTGAAGATCAGAACTGCAGGAGTGGTATCAAGGAAAGTACCTACGAATAGCAGGAAGCAGTTAATAATCAGCATGATTACGATTTTGCTGTCACTGATGCCGTTTAACAGTTCTCCTACTGCAGATGGAATATTTACGAAGGAAATAACCCATGACATGATTGATGAAACACCAATCAGCAGAATAATGATACCAGTCATCTGCGCTGAGTTCTGATAAATGCTAAGTAGCTTCTTCAGTGATAGAGAACGATAGCAAAATGACAGGAACAGAGAATATACAACAGCTACTACAGCGCCTTCGGTGGCAGTAAAAGCTCCAACAACGATACCTCCGATTACGATTACGATCAGAAGCAGTGAAGGAACAGCTTTCCAGATAATATCTAAAGCAATGCTCAGAGTGATTTTCTGAGAGTCTGCCTTATAGCCTTTTTTGTGGGCGATGATTCCAGCAAGGATCATACATGCAACACCCCACAAAATTCCTGGTATATAGCCTGCGATGAATAATGCAGCTACTGAAGTTCCTCCTGACACCAGAGCATAGGTAATAAGCACATTGGATGGAGGGATCAGGAGTCCGGTAGGTGCAGTGGCAATGTTTACTGTTGCCATGTAGTCACGATGATATCCTTCCTTGACAGCAATAGGTCCGATAATAGTACCCATAGCGGAAGCTGCAGCTACACCGGAGCCTGAGATTGCACCGAACATCATGTTAGCCATGGCATTGGTGTGTGCGTAACAGCCAGGAAGTTTACCAACCAGCAGACGAGCGAAATTCATGAGCCTGAGCGCGATACCGCCCTGATTCATGATGTCTCCTGCCAGAATGAAGAAAGGAATTGCAATAAGTGTAAATACGCTGATGCCGGTAAAGGTTCTCTGAGCTCCTACCTGCAGCATCATGTCAAAGTCTAGAGCAACTCCGCCAGCAATCACAGATGAGATAGCGATCGCTACACAGATTGGGGTTCCCAGCACTAAAAGTCCAACAAGAACTAGTGCCAGAATAATGCTTACAGTTGCGGTCATTATTAATTCTCCTAAAAAGGGCAGCTATAAAGCTACCCTCTAACGGTGATTCTTTCCTTTATTCCTCGATAACAACGCCGTATTTATCGACGTCAGGAGAGGATAGAGCCTTAGAAAGATCTATAAAATTCAGTATGCCGTAGATGCAGATAATCACACCAGAGATTGGCAGTACTGCGTACATCAGGCCGACGCTTACACCAAGAGATGCTGTCTCCTGAGTAAAGTTTTCATCGGCCATGAGATAGCCACCGTAAATTAGGAGCGGTATTGCAACAACCATAACCATCAGTTCAGAGAACATATCCAAGTACACACGCTTTTTGCCAGTGAATTTTGAGGCAAAGAAGGTCATGCACAGATGAGCGCGTTTGCCGAACACATACGCAGCTCCCAGAATTGATAGCCAGGTAAAGCTGTAAGTTACGATTTCCTCAGAGACAGTACTCGGTGAGTTAAAAAAGTAACGCGTTACAATCTGATAGGTGCCTACAATGGTCATCTCAATGAACAGAGTCACGCAGATGAACATCAGAGTCTTATCAAGTAACTGTCTTAAGCCTTGCATTATATGCTCCGTATAAAATTACTGGTGAGAAGCGTTGAATGCTGAAGCTTCGTCGTAGATAGCCTTCATTTCTGGAGTGCTCTGCAGCAGTTCCTGGTGGAGAGGAAGAACCTTTTCACGGAACTCATTGGCATTAACATCGATGAAGGTTACGCCCATGCCCTTTGCCTTTTCTTTAGCATTGTCGATGGATTTGTGCCATGCTTCAAACTCAACTTTCTGAGCTTCCTTGGCAGCATCCTCGAATACCTTGAGGTCAGCAGGATCAAGCTTGCTCAGGAATTTCTCGGAACCTACAATTAAATCTGGGCACATCTGGTGACCATCGTAGGAGAAGTACTTGCAGACTTCGCCGTGCTTCTGATCGGTCAGAGCCAGCTCATTGTTTTCTGCGCCGTCGATAACACCCTGCTGCAGAGCAGAATAAACTTCACCGAAAGACATAGGGGTTGCTGATGCACCGAATGCTTCCATCATCTTTACGTTGGTAGGACCAGCCTGAACGCGGAACTTCTTGCCCTGTAAGTCAGCTACTGACTTGATTGGTTCTTTAGAATAGAAGTTACGGGTACCTGCAGTGAAGGCGCCTAAAGGACGGAAACCGTTCTTCTTGGAATTAACGCCTAATTCCTGAATAACTTTTGGATCGGTTACGAATTCTTCATAGGCCTTCTCTGAGGTGAACAGGAAAGGAACGGAGAATACTGCGTAGATTTTATCGAAAGACTCGATATTAGCGGTAGAAACTGACAGGAACTGTACAGAGCCTAATTTAATCTGCTCTAGAACCTTCTCGTTAGCACCCAGAGAGCCGTTAGGGAAAATCTGAACTTCGTACTTGTCACCAAGCTTGCTTTCTACATAGTTCTTGAAAGCTACAAAGCCGATGTGATCAGGATGGGTCTCGATCTGAGTGTGAGAAATACGAACAGTTGTCTTTGCTTCTGCTGAAGAAACAGAGAAACCAGTTGCTGCAGCAATCGCTAAAGCGATACCTAACATTTTATTTATACGCATATAATTTCCTTGCATGAATTGCTAACAAAGTAGTTTTTGATAAACCTTCATTTTGCCGATTGAATCGACAAGACTCTTATAAAGAGTCAATTTCTGTGAATTTATCATATAAAAGAAAAGCCTAAAACGTTTGCTTTTTATCTTGTATTGTTAAACAGGATAAAAAGTTTACCCATTTAGTATTCCTTTTATCGATTACTGCATTATAAGAGTCCTTGCAACGCAAAAATGTGCGTGCGCCGACAAAAAATGAAATAAAGGTAAATTCTGTTATAAATTTATAAATGAATAAATATCTTTATAATATTGCGGATTATTTTATTTAGTGCGCTAATAACAAGCTGAAAATAATGCAAAAAGCAAACGTATGCAAAATTTGCGCAGCCCGATTTTATCGGTAACATTTTTAGAGATAAAATTCATAATTTTTGAAAAAAAATGTATAAATTTGTGACGATGACCAAAAGAGAAATTTTAGGAAGAAATATAGAAAAAAATATTAATGCTTTTTTTTGAAGATGAGCCTGAATATTAATGTATAGAGTGACAGCGGAGCAGAATTTTAGTGCGCCTGTGGGGAAATTGTAGAAAATCCTGTGGGAATAATGCGCAAAGCGGGAGGGATGCTGATAAAAAAATCTTGCTGCCTACTGTTTTTCAACAGTTAATCAACTGTAAAAATATCGTAGTTTTTCCTTTGAAATATAAGGATGATTAGGCTAGCTTCTTCTGTCTGCAGCCATGTCTGCTATTTTGCAGAGTTCCTGTTTATATACGCTGTCGGAAAATATCCTCAGGCTCTTTTTGGCAAGACAGGCAGCTTCTTTTGCAAGCTCGAGGCTTTTTTCAAGAGATCTGTACTTTGTAAGGATCTCAGTTACTGCATTAATGTCTGCGCTGTCGATGGCGGAGGACAGCTGCTTCCGATCTTCTGCGTCGGCATCTTTTAGCGCCAGGATCAGCGGTAGCGTTATTCTCTTATCATTAAGATCGGTACCGATCTTCTTTCCGAGAGTTTCATCAGTTGAACTGTAGTCTAGTACGTCATCCACAATCTGGAAGGCGATCCCGAGCTGTTTGCCGTATTCTCTGAGGGCATCGAGCACTTTGTCGTCCTGCTTCTTTACTAGTGCAAAGGCGGTAGTGGCCAGTACGAACAGAGCTCCGGTCTTACTGAATATGGTTCTGTAATATTCATCCAGGGTAATATTTAAATCACCCTCTTTATTGAGCTGATTTATTTCGCCTGCAATCAGTTCTTCGGTGGTTTCCGAGCAGGCGTGATACAGAGCGTGACTGTCAGTGGCTTTGAGCAGTCTGAAGCAGCGGGCGAAAAGATAATCTCCTGCTAATACCGCCAGGTGATTGCCGCTGGTATCGTTTAAGGTTCTGACTCCGCGTCTTACAGAGGATTTATCAATTACGTCGTCATGGATTAAAGTTGCGGTGTGGAGCAGCTCGGTTGAGGCAGCACAGTTTAAAAGGAGTCCCTCGTCAGCCTCTTTATTATATGAAGGCTGCAGCAGCCCTGAAAGAATAGCAAGGCGCGGTCTGATCCTTTTTCCGCCGGCTTTAACGACATTCAGACACATGGCATTAACCTGCTGTTCATGAACGCTCCCGCTGAGGGTAGAAAAGAGAAGCTTTTCTAGTTTTGGCATTAATTCTGCAAGATAATCCATTTATAAGTCCCTGAATCTAGGAAATTAATGTTGTCTGTGACTGATGTCTTTTATAAGACGGCCTAATTAAGATTAGCTATTCTAGCATACAACAAAAAAAGTTGATCTTTTTAAGCATTTAAGTGCGGGCATTTTGCATTAATTGGTGCCCGTATACTCGCACAATCCCAGGAAGATAAGTGAAAATGCACGTAAAATAAATTTTAGTTGAAATTAATGATTAATGTCTGTAAAATCATCACGGTTTTTTTATTATGATGTCAATTCGACATTTGAGTGTATTGCTATGCCTGAAAAAAAGGTTGCAATACGTAATTTTTTTCTGTAAAATGCCGTCCACTATCGCCTATAGTGGCAGAATTTTATAGTTTTCTCTGCGGAAAGCATTTGCGTCATTCCGCATTTATCTGGAGTTTGATGAGCATGTACGCAGTTATTTTTTGCGGCGGCAAGCAGCACAAGGTCTCCGAGGGCGACGTTGTTAGCGTTGAACTCCTCGATGCCCAGGCTGGCAACGAAATTGAACTTGATAAGGTTCTTTTAGTTTCAGATGGTACCAATATCAAGGTTGGTGCCCCTTACATAGAAGGTGCCAAGGTTACTGCTAAAGTACTAGGTGCACACGGTGGTGAGAAAGTTAAGATTGTTAAATTCCGTCGCCGCAAGCATCACCAGAAGGTAACAGGTCACCGTCAGTGGTATACCGATTTACAAATTACTGCTATTAACCAGTAGTTTGGAGGAGAATTTAAATGGCACACAAGAAAGCTGGTGGTTCCGTTCGTAACGGTCGTGATTCCCAGGGGCAGCGTTTAGGTGTTAAGCGTTATGCTGGTGAGTCTGTAAACGCAGGCAGCATTATTGTTCGTCAGCGCGGCACTCACTTCCACCCAGGTGCAAATGTTGGCATCGGCAAAGACGATACCTTATTTGCAAAGAAGTCTGGCAAAGTAACCTTCGTAACTCGTGGCAAAGAAGGCCGCAAGTTCGTTGAGATTGTAGAAGAGCAGCAGTAATTAACTGCCTTCGACAGAATAAAGAGAGCCTCGCATAATTCTGCGGGGCTTTTTAGTTTTATCCCTGACCTGTAAATGGTTCAGAAGGAGTATTCAGTGAAATTTGTTGATGAAGCAAAGATTCGTGTAGAGGCTGGCGACGGCGGAAACGGCTGTGTCAGTTTCAGACGCGAAAAATACGTGCCTCGCGGCGGTCCTGACGGGGGCGACGGGGGCGACGGCGGTCATGTATATCTGGTTGCCGACGTTAATCTGAATACTCTGGTAGATTACCGTTTCACCAAGCATTATCATGCAGGCCGCGGACAGAACGGCATGAGTTCTGACTGTACCGGAGCGCGCGGTGAGGATATAACTCTGAAGGTTCCTGTAGGTACCCGGATTACTGATGTTAATACCGGAGAGGTCATAGGAGATCTTAGACGGGAAGGAGAGCAGATCTGTGTAGCCAGAGGCGGCCGACACGGATATGGCAACACTCATTTCAAGAGCGCCACCAATCAGGCTCCAAGACAGAGAACCGACGGTACTCCAGGTGAAAAGCGCATGCTTAAGCTGGAGCTTTTACTGGTATCCGATGTCGGTCTTTTAGGTCTGCCAAACGCCGGCAAGTCAACCTTTGTGCGCGCAGTCTCCGCTGCCAAGCCAAAAGTAGCCGACTATCCTTTCACTACTATTGTTCCAAGTCTCGGCGTAGTCAAGACAACCCAGGGCAGGAGCTTTGTAATCGAGGATATTCCTGGACTAATCGAGGGTGCCTCTGAAGGGGCGGGACTTGGTCACAAGTTCTTAAAGCATCTGGAGCGCTGCCGAGTGCTGGTTCATCTTGTGGATCTGAAGCCTTTAGATGAGTCTGATCCTCTGGAAAATGCTAGGGTTATCGAAAATGAGATCAAGCAGTATGCTCAGGAGCTGTACGACAAGCCGCGTTGGCTGGTTGGCAACAAAGTAGATCTCATGGACGAGGCAGAGGCCAGAGCTGAACTTGAAAGAGTTGCCCTGGGGCTCGATGTAAA
This sequence comes from Succinivibrionaceae bacterium, assembly GCA_003477345.1. Taxonomy (GTDB): domain Bacteria; phylum Pseudomonadota; class Gammaproteobacteria; order Enterobacterales; family Succinivibrionaceae; genus Succinivibrio. The sequence continues at coordinate 10,911 of DMTG01000234.1, forward strand.
AGCTGAAAAAATGTTCCTGATTTCTGCTTTGAATAAGCAGGGTATAAATGAGCTGATTTTTGCACTTCAGGATCTCGTGGACGCTGTCAAGCAGAAAGAGGCTGAAGAGAATAATACGCCAGCTGCCAAAGAATTTATCTGGACAGAGCCTGAAGCTCCTGTAAAGAAAGAGCAGGACAGCGATGACGGCGATGATGACGGTCCAGAATTTATTTACCGTAACTGATAAAGGATAAAGCATGCTTTCCATACAGCTGATAGCGGCGCTTGCCGATAACCGCGTCATCGGTAAAGACGGTCAGATACCCTGGCACCTGAGTGAAGATCTCAAACACTTCAAACAGGTAACCATGGGCTGCCCTGTTTTAATGGGCAGAAGTACCTATGAAAGCATAGGAAAGCCTCTTCCAG
>DMTG01000225.1:0-2050 GCA_003477345.1 Succinivibrionaceae bacterium
CGCCACTTAACATTTTCCTTGTTCAAGGAGCGATTGCCTTCCAGAGAATTGCAGCTTATAGCCCATAAACTGTCGCCTAGCATAATAATGTATTTAAACGGCGACTGTTCATAAAGCTCCGGCTTCACCCAGCGCAGAGTATCGACCACATTGATCTTTCTCCCGCGGATGTCGGCAATTCCGTTATACCATCTTGGCTTACCGAATATCGGAGTGACATGGTCACATTCATAGATTCCGCCCAGGCTAACCAGCGGTACTGCAAACCGTACTCCTCTTGCCACAAAAAACAGTGCCTGGAAGTCATCCGGCGTATCAATATTTGTCCAGTCAAGAGCGCTTTTCTCAGGGTCAAGCTCTTTAACCTCTTCAGCCTCGGCCTGCTTGGTATCTTCTACCCCCTGCGCCTGCACAGTCTGACTTGCTGTCTCTGCTACAGTTTCGACTTTGGTTTCTGGAACTGTGGCAACTTCCTCTTTTTCTGCAACCGGCTCTTTTACCTGCTCAAGCAGACTTTCAAGACTCTTGCTCTTCTCGGCAAACGGTAAAGGTGAAACCATTACCTCAGGTTCTGCCTCAGGCTGCATCTGCATTTGAAGCGAGTCATCAGAAGTTTCAGCGTGAGCATACAGCGCATCAGGGCTGTCAGTTTCTATTCTCTCAGCAATCGGTTCGCCTTCGGCATTCACTTCAACCAGATCGCCATTCTCTTCAGAAACAACCGGCTCTTCTGTGTACAGACTGTCATCACTCTCTGACATCTCCTGCACGGCTTCTGGCGCTGCTGTTTCTGCATCTTCAGCAGTCTCTGCAGTTTCTGCAGTCTCTGTAGCCTCTGCTGCTTCAGAATAGGTACCCTCCAAAGACTCACTGCCTGCTTCGACTTCACTTACAGAGCTCTCGTCTGCAGAGATCTGCTGCTCGTCTGAGGACGCAGCAGCTTCCATTGACTCTTCGGGTTCTTTTTCTTCAGCTACAGCAGAGATCTCAGAAGTCTCTGGCATCTCACTGGACTCTATGGCATCTGGAGCTGACTGCTCAGTGTCGGCGGTCTCTGTATTCTCATCAGACTCGGTTATTTTCTCAGGCTCTGAAGCCGCCTCTAACGTCTCCTCACTAGTCTCCAGAGCGTCGGTAACTGGTAGCTCAGAATCTTCCGCGGCTGCTTCCTCGGCATTAAGACTGGCATCTTCTGCAGCTATAGGCTCTATGACAGCTTCACTCTCAGGCTCCTGTACCAAAGCAGCGGTGTCTGAGACATTTTCTGTCTTTGCAGGCTCATTTTCAGAGTCATTCAGATTATTGGCAATTTCCGCTGCCACCGCATTTGAATCTGCCTTTTTTAAATCACCTGCTTCAGACAGCTCATCTTCTCCGAGCATCATCTGTCTGAAGTAAGATACTAAAGTCGCTTCTTCTTTATCATAGTGACTAAGGGCCATCAGCTGTTCTCCTTAGCAGATTCAGCGTCTTCTACATCTATAGAGTCTTCAGCAGAAATCTCTGCTGGATCAGGCTCAGAAGCCTCAGTGGCATCAGCAATCTCTTCCTGACTGACTTCTGGATCTTCAGCCTCAGGGACTGTTTCAGCTTCAGTCTCTGTTTCTATAGCCTCTACCTCCGGGGCCTTTTCTTCTGCAGTCTCGATATCATCCTGCCCCGCGCCCGCGTCATCCGTCTCCTGCTGATCTTCAGCTAGTTCCTGAGGTTCCTCTGCTGTGACCTCTTCTTCGGGGGCATCTGCCTTGTCATTTTCCGGATCTTCAGCAGGCATCGGTTCTGCCTGGGCTTCTTTTTCTGATTCAGCCTCTCCGAGCATGGCACCCATGTCTTTTGACAGAGGATCATCCTCAGTCTTTGGCAGAGCACTGTCTATTTCACCGCTTTCATCGTCAATAGTCAGAATAGCTGCAGTAGCCGGAGTCACGCTTTCCGGGTGTACCGACAGTTCGCGTTTTATAAGCTCTAAGAGCAGTTCACGATAGGCAACTGCCCCGCGGCAGTCCTCATTCATAATCGGTATTGGCAGGCCTCTCTGGCTTGACTCTCC
>DMTG01000225.1:2142-6009 GCA_003477345.1 Succinivibrionaceae bacterium
CCCTGCCATAAAAACTTGTGATAATGCGCTCTCAGGTGCTCAAGGCTGTTCAGCGAGGCTTTGGTACGCTTGTCGAACATGGTTGGCACTATGAGATAGTTTATGTTGTAGTTCTGATCGGCATTGTGCATGATATGGAATGTCCTTACCATGCCTTCAAGTCCCTTCAGAGCCAGAAACTCAGTCTGGGTTGGAACCAGAATAATGCTGCTGGCTACCAGAGCATTGACCATCAGGGCACCGAGCACTGGAGGACAGTCTATTAAAACCACGTCATAGCAGTCTTCTATAAGCTTAAGACTTTTGGCAAGAATCCTGCCCACACCCATACGTCCTGAAAGCTGGCGATCAATGGTTGCCAGCGTCATGGTCGAGGCTATGATATCCAGTCCCTGAAAACGTGTATGAGTAATAGTGCTCAGGACTTTTTCCTTAGTCATTTCACGGGTTGAATAGAGATCATACAGATTATTGTCTAGAGTCTCATCTTCAAACCCCAGATAGCTCGTCAGAGAAGCATGCGGATCGGTATCAATCACCAGAACTCGCAGATGCTCTTTCTGCAGCCACCCTGCTAAAGAAGCAACTGTTGTGGTTTTTCCAACTCCGCCTTTCTGACTGGCGATTGCCCAAACTAACACCTTTACTCTCCTTTATTTGGAAAAGTCTAATCTTATTGTATTATCTTCTTCACGGACTACGTCTATTCCGCCGCCGGCACGATTGCCATTGCCATCGCTGCCTTCGTTCGAGTCATAGACAAAATCTCCGTCGCCTACTATCTGAGGCTCTTCCTGAACCATTGCAAATCTAGAGATTGCAATTACTACCCTGCGATTCTGCGCTCTGCCTGCCGCAGTGGAATTTGAATAGAAAGGAGAATACTCTCCATAGGCCTCTATTGCCATTCTTCTAGGATCGATGCCGTCAGTTTCGAATTCTGTCAGCACGTTTACAGCGCGCATGGCTGACAAATCCCAGCTGTTTCTGAAAATTCCGTTAGGAATGAAACTATTGTCTGTATATCCTCTGATGCGAATATAATTATTGATTGAAGAGAGCACAATCGCAATTTTGGAAATCAGCGGCTTGGAGGCATTGAGTATGGATGCGCTGCCCTCGGCAAAAAGCATTCCTGAACTGATATTCACGGTCAGCCAGTGCTCGTCCTCTTCTATATCCACCTGCTTTTCCATACCCATATCCGCAAGCGTACTGGAGATGGATTTCCTTAAAGCATCGAAAGGAGCTCCGTTGCGCCCTTCGCCCTTACTTTTTGAATCCACGCTGGTGCGGCCGCCATCGGCAATTTCATCTGCGCTGCCGCCAGGAGTCATGCCGCCGTTTCCTGAGTCAGAACCGCCGGTTGGATTTTCTGATGAAGGGACTGCCTTATTGGAGATCTGATTTTCACTCATTATCAGATCACCGGAGCTTGTAGAAGAATCTGATGAGCTCCTCGCATCTTCATCAATGCCGGAGCCGGAAGTATCAGTCTCTTCATCCTGATTCAGACTCTGAGAAGTGGTGGACGAGGTGACAAAGGTCATTACCACACCGCTGTTCTGAGCGGCATTTTTAGAGTCTGACTGCTCATTTGAGCTTGTCGCCTGCTGTGTAAGCTGCTGTGAAATGGCGCCCGGTACTAAAAGAACACCTCCGTTTGAAGAGATCACTCCCTCCTGATTGAAGGATTCGGCAACACTTTCAGCCATAGCCTGAGCTTCTGACTGCTTGGCCATTGCAAAGGAGTAAAGAACCACGAATAACGCAAACAGCAGTGTCATAAAGTCAGCATAGGACACCATCCAGCGTTCAAGGTTAACGTGTTCTTCCGGTTTCTTTTTCATATTGCATTATCCAAACCTGAAAATCTGTTTTCAGGAGGTTTCCAGCAGAAGAACAGCCAGTGTTCTTCTGCTGCAGTCTTTATCTGGAGGACTAGCCGCCTTCTTCCTTCTGTCCGGTATAGATTGCCATGCGACGCTTCATCATCATGGTATTTTCACCTGATGCAATTGATACCAAACCATCCAGTGTCATGTACTTGAATACTGCCATTTCCTCGGCAATTGACTTAATACGGCCGGAGGCTGGCAGACAGATAATGTTTGCTGTAACCAGACCATAAATGGTTGCCACGAAGGCTACCGCAATTGACGGGCCTAACAGGTCAGGTCTGTCCAGAAGAGACATGGCGTGAATCAGACCCAGCACGGCGCCGATAATGCCCATGGTAGGCGAATAACCGCCGAAAGCTTCCCAGAACTTGAAACTTGGAGTGAGTTTTGCCTGCTCAATATCAATTGCGTTCTCCAAAAGAGCCTTGAGCTGCTCCTGCGGAACACCGTCCACAATCATCTGAATTCCGTCACGGGTAAAATCATCGTTGGCAGAGCCGATTGAATTTTCAAGCGCCAGCAGTCCCTGCTGTCTTGCGGTGGTTGACATGCTGACTAACAGCTCTACCTGAGAGGCGGTGTTTAATCTTGGAGGAGAAATAAGCCATACGAAGCACTTGAAGGCAGCCATTGCAATTCCCATACCGGTCTGTACGAGAGATGCGCAGAAGGAAGCTCCTACTACCACGAGGAAAGCCGGGAGGTTTATCATGATTCCAGGATGCGTACCTTCCAAAATCATGGAGGCAAGAATACAGCCTATGGCAAGAAAAATACTAAGAAAGTTCATTTATCGCCCTCTATCCCTCATTCAAAGGATCACAGGGCCTGCTGTGATCCCGCCTATGGTTCAAAAAGTTCCATTACTGCTTCAAAACTGACTGCGCTAAGAGAGTTCCTTAACGATGCAATCTGCAATTTCATCTAAAGGAAGTACCAAATCTGCAATACCGGCATTTACGATTGCCTGAGGCATGCCGTATACCACGCAGGTTTCTTCATTCTGTGCCCAGACTACAGAGCCTCCCTGATTTTTCATTACACGGCAGCCTTCACATCCGTCAGAGCCCATACCGGTAAGAATCATTGCGAGCACTTTGCCTCTATGGAACTGATTCAGAGAAACAAAGGAAACATCTACGCAAGGGTTATAGGCCACACGACCGGTATCCTTAATGATACGCACGCGGGTCTTGATGCCTACCCTGTCAAATATCATCTGCATGCCGCCTGGTGCAATATAGCAGGTGCCAGGTTCCAGTATATCGCCGTCAGCAGCTTCAACCACGTGCAGAGCAGATATGGCATCAAGTCTCTGAGCAAAAGTTTTGGTGAACGAGGCAGGCATATGCTGAACGATAATCACAGGCACATTCAGCTTAGGCAACTTTGGAATCAGCTGCTGAAGTGCAATTGGTCCGCCAGTGGAGCTGCCTATGGCAACGATATCATGGCGCTTGCCGGACTTTTTGAAGGCGGTGGTTTCTGACTTGTGATCGCCAAAAGTGAATTTCTTGGCAGCTGCAGGGGTACCCTGTCCGCCGCCGAGCATTTCATTAATCTTTTTATACTGGGTCATCGCCGCGCCGGCAGTCTTTGAAAGATCAGGATCTTTTGCTGCAGGTGCGCTTGGAGTAACAGGACGGGCAGCAGCTGGTGCTGGTGCTGCAGGTCTGGTGCCAAAGGCAGGTTTCGTAGCAGGAGCTGCAGGAGCTGCAGGTCTTGCCGCAGGTGCTGGGGCTGCCGCGGTTCTAGGGGCAGGTCTGAAGCCCATTACATGGCTTCTTGAAACTGCCTTGATTGATTCACGCAGATTCTTGATGGCATCCTCTCTTCTATGAGCGATGTCATCAAAATTCTTAGGCATGAAATCAATTGCACCGGCCTCTAAGGCCTGGAAAGTTGAATTTGCCCCTTCATAGGTCAGAGATGAGAACATCATGATTGGCGTTGGAGTTGCCTTCAT
>DMTG01000009.1 GCA_003477345.1 Succinivibrionaceae bacterium
TTTTTGTGTGCTCGGCATGAGCATTATCTATAGGGTGAAAGTCCCGAACTCATTAACATTGGCATGGGAAACTTCATGAAGTCGACCATGTTTGACCTTCTGGAGAAGAACGAACGCCCAGAAGTTATCGCCAAAGAGTTTGCAAAATGGAATAAGGCGCGGCAGGGTGGCAGACTCGTAGAGCTTAAGGGTCTGACAAAGAGACGTAGCGCAGAAAAAGAGCTTTTCCTAACTCCGGTTTATATGAGTGATGTCTAGCTTGCAAAATTGAAATAAAAAATCCGAACGAAAGATTATGTATTGCTAAAATGTTAATATACGCTCCTGAGATTATGAGGTGCATTATGTTGACATATCGAATAGGCTGGCCAGGTTGGAAGTTTGCGTTCAAACTTGGCATGGCAATGTCTTATCGTTATGAAATTGTTTACGATATAGACTGTAAACGTTATGTTGGAGTGAGCCCAGACATCAAAGGTCTTGTGGCTGAATGTGACACTATTGATGAAGTAAAAGCAATAATGGAAGGCAATGCTCCAGAGATTGTAGCCTATCAGGTTTTTGGTGCGGAACATAAAAAAGGCTGCTATGCTAACTTAGTTCCTCACAGCCGTTTAGGTGAAGGATTGGTGCATGGGTAGCGGTTATTACGATCAGATAATAAAAATCTTGAAAAATAATGGTTTTATATATATAAAAAACTGTAAAGGCTCCCACGAATTATGGGCACACTCTGATGGCAGGATTGCTCATGTTCCATATAGTACCAAGTCAAGATTCACTGCTCAGGTAATACTTAAGCAGGCAAATATTAAAGAAAAAATTTAAACTAACAATTATTAGATAAGGCTCACAGCGATGTGGGCTTTTTTTATGGATTTTTACCGCACCAGGCAGGTAATAACATGCCAACTTTAATACTGCAGCTATGCAAGACTATGGGGTGGTATCTCGCTTGTGTGGCTGCAGGTGCTTTTTTAGCTTGGCATTTTACAGCTGGCCACTACCAGGCGGAGCTCTTAAGAATTGAATCAGAGACGCAGATTGAACTGCAGAAAGCACTGGTCGCAAAGGCAGACATGGAGGCTCGTTACAATGCACAGGTTTCAGAGCTATACAGTGAATTGCACGCAGATACTAATAAGGTCAATGCAGATTATTCTGCTGCTGTCGCTAACTTCTCTGATGTGCTTAACTCTCACTGGCTGCAGTCACACAATGCCAGTAGCAGTGAAAACGTGTCCACAACTTCCGGAATTACCAAAGGAGATAATGGAAAGGTCTCAGCGCCCTGCAAATGCGATGGCTACGACAGAGCAAAACTTCAAAGACTATTTGAACAGCAAATGATTGTTGCAAGAGACTGTGACATAAATCAGAACCACTTCAAGAGAGTCGTAAGTTTGTACGAATCAATTAGGAATCAGTAAGTTAGTTTGTTTTCAAGGTACTCCCAGCGCTCACGGATTGAGCGGGTGGCAGCGCGCCCGAAAATCGTCTAGCTAAATAGATTTTTATAATTGCGTAACGCGTTGAAAAATACGGATGATATATGATTTTTACCGATGGTATATCAATTAGAAAATTAGCATCTATCTGCAAATGCAGTGAAGGTTTGATAAGAACGCTGATTAAGACAGGCTGGGTTGAGAAGGATGAAAATCTCAAGGTCAGTGCTTCAGAAGGAAAAGCTGGTTTTGAGAGATACAAGGAGCAACTGAACAAAAAGACTGAGAATCAGTCTAAAACTACAGCAGCTAAGCTGATTGATAATTTAAAAAAGACAAATGATTCTGCTGATTTTGAAAAACTCTACAATCAGTGGCTTTCCAATATCGAGGATAATCCGATTGGAACGTTGAATGAGGTTAAAGCTTATCTTGTCGCTTTACAGGTTAGGGAGCAGAAGATGAAAGTTGATGAGATGGAAAAACGTCTAATACCTGTAGAGCGAGTAAATCATGATGCAGAAGAAATTGGTACTCTGATTCGAGGTAAACTGATTACCATTCCATCCCGTGTTGCAACGATCTGTGAAGGCCGTACCGCAAGAGACATTGAAGAAATTATTGATGTAGAAATTAACAAGACTCTTGAAGAACTTCAAAAACTATTCGTTTAGTGAATTGTAAATAAATAGTACAATGTACTATAATAAAAGAAAAAATAGTACGGAGGTCATTATGGCATTTTCTATTCGACTTAACCCACAGGAAGAAAAGCTTGCACGTGGTTATGCTAATCTGAATGGTATCTCTCTTGGTGAAGCATTTAAGAGGGCTCTCTTTGAGAAAATTGAAGACGAGTACGATATCCGTGTGGCAGATGAAGCTTACAAAGAGTTTTTGAATGATCCTGTTACTTACAGTCATGAAGCAGCATGGAAAAAAATTTTTAAAGATTAGTTATGAGATATCAAGTCGTTTATTCAAAACGCTCCATTAAAGAATTTAAAAAATTAGACCGCAGTATTGCAATATTTATCAAGTCATGGATTGATGATAATCTTGTAGATTGTGAAAATCCTAGAATACATGGCAAAGCATTAAAGGGAAATCTTGCATCTTTCTGGAGATATCGTATAGGGGATTACAGACTGATATGCGATATCAGGGATGAAGAGTGTGTAATCATTGCTGTAACGGTCGGCCATCGAAAAGAGGTTTACAGACCATAAGAAAATATTAAAAAGTTTTGGTCGATAATTAGTTTTTAAAATCATACCCAGGACCTTAAGCAATTTTACTAGAGGTCACAGGTTGGTTAGCGATCTGCAAAATAATAATGGCAGATCTTTTAATAAAATTCGATCTCGCTGCGATGGTGTCGTTCTTGTACAGAACTCTGCGATGTTAGCGAGAAGTTCTTTAAAAATTCGATATAT
>DMTG01000003.1 GCA_003477345.1 Succinivibrionaceae bacterium
TTTTATGCTCATGTTCTGCATTTCTACCTTTTATATATGCTAACTTGATATACTTTAGCACCGAAACTATTCTTATGTTCTATTTATCCTATTATTGAACGCGAAATTCAATAAGGAACTAGAATTACATTCATCATATTTCTGCTGCAAAAACAAGGCTAACTTACTAAAAGCCTGAAAAATAATCTAGGAGAGGAATCTTAGTGGAAAACAAAGAAACAAAAATTCGCCTGGATAAATGGTTATGGGCTGCCAGGTTTTATAAAACCAGAAGCATTGCCAGATCGATGATAGAAGGTGGAAAAGTAGAATACAACGGCGTAAGAGCCAAACCCTCGAGAACGGTTGAAATATCCGCAAAAGTCAGATTTCTGCAGGGGAATGTCCGCAGGGAAGTCATTATTGAAGAAATATCTGATATCAGAGGTCCAGCCTCAGAGGCACAGAAATTATATAGAGAAACAGAGGAAAGTCTTCTGTTCAAAGAAAAGCAGTTAAAGCAGCTGAAAATAAATGCTCTTCTGGCACCGCACCCAGATGCAAAACCCAACAAAAAAGAAAGAAGAGCCCTACTGGGTATAAAACACAGTTTATAAACAGTTTACTGAAAAATATAAAATAATTTTACGATTAAATGGAAAAGAAAATGTCTGAGAAAGAAATGCAAGACTCTGTAATGCGCTTTTTATTCGACAATCACGGAGTGCGCGGAGAAATCATGCATATGCGCGCTCCTGCAGCTGAGCTCATTGCTCATGATTACCCGGCTTCAGTCAAGAAACTTCTATTAGAACTCGCTTCGGCTGCGGTTCTGGTGGCGGCTACTTTAAAAGACGGCTCGGAAATTTCCCTGCAGATAAAGGGTTCTGAAAATGCTCCTTTAAAATATGCGCTGGTGAACATCAGTCAGGATCTGTCTTTTTACGGCTCCGCCTCTATAAATCAGGAAACCAGTTTTCCTGATAATGAGGATGCCGATCTTGAACAGCTAACCGGCAAAGACGGTGTGCTGATTCTATCTGTATTTCCTGAATCCGGCACCAAATGGCAAGGTGTTGTTGCTCTTGACACCAATTCAATAAGTGCCAGTTTACAAAAATATTTCCAGGAATCTCAGCAGCTGCCTACAAACTTTTTTATCTGGTCTGATACACAAAAACAAGAAACCGGCGGAGTTTTACTGCAGATAATTCCAGAAATCGAAGGAAACCTCGAATCTTTAGAGCATCTGAGTGTCCTGACTGCCAGTCTGACAAAAGAAGAACTTTTCAATCTGCCGAAAACAGAATGTTTATCGAGACTGTTTGCACATGAGCAGGTAAGAATTTTTAAGGAAAAACCTACCAAGTTTAAATGCGTCTGCTCAAAAGAGCGCTGTCTGAACGCCTTAAGACAGCTAGACAGAGATACTCTTCTTGATATGGTAGATGAAGGCAAGGCAGAAATGACATGCCAGCACTGCGGCAAGCACTACACGTTTTCACAAAGCGATCTCAAGTCACTGTTACTGGAAGTAAGTCAATAAATTCTATTATGTTCAGTCTAGTTCAGGGAAATCTGCCCAAGATTTCTAAATTCAATGTTTCCTTAATGGGCTGCGGTCACTTCTGCAGTGATTTTTATACCAATCTGCTGCCCATTATGCTGCCCCTGCTGGCAGAAAAGTTCCAGCTGTCGTATTCCGAATGCGGAGCGCTGTTCATGATTTTTTCGGTATCGATGAATTTCATTCAGCCGCCGGTGGGAGTTTTTGCAGATAAGCATAATGTTAATTACCTGATGCCGCTTTCTATTATCACCGGCGCTACTCTGGCCTGTTCAGTGGGGATTTGCAGCAACTTTTATCTGCTGCTGCTGATTGTCCTCCTGTCCGGTATCTGCTCATCCGGCTTTCACCCGATTGCCGGCGGAGTGATTCCTCTAATTTCCACCCCGAAACATCAGGTCATGGCAACAAGTATCTTTATTGCAGGAGGAAATTTAGGTTTCGCTGTAGCACCTTTGATAACAGCCTACTTCTTAAAGCAGTTTGGAATTGATAACCTGCTTTATCTGGCAATTCCAGCTTTTATAGTGACTATTTTTATGATGCAGAGAAACCTGCATATTAAAGCGCCTGTATCTAAAAATACCCATATTCCAGATATCAAAGAAATGTTAACCAACAAGCCTCTGGTATGGTTCTCACTTTCTATTGGCTTTAGATCCTGGTGCTACTGCTCTCTGCTTATATACCTGCCTCTTCTGCTGAATTCCCGCGGAGTCGACTCGATTCACGGAGCAACTGCACTGATGGTGCTCCTGTTAGGAACTGTGTTTGGCGGACTGGCAACCGGCGGCATGGCAACCCGTTTTGGGCTAAAACGTGTCATCCTGATAAGCTATATAGTGACATTCGTATCAGCATGCGTGTTTATATACAATCCATCTCTTAGTGTAATTTCCTATACCGCTTTATTTATGACTGGAGCCGGCATGTATGGCTCAACTCCGGTGGCGATTGTGTGGGCACAGAGACTTCTCTACAAGAGCGCGGCTCTCGCTACTTCCATAATGCTGGGATTTACTTTTGGACTTGGCTATATTGCATCCTTAATTACCGGAGTTGCTGGAGATTTTTTAGGACTGCAGATCGGAATTGCAGTAACCATACTGCCAGCTACAGTTATTGCAGCCATAATTTTACTGATGCTAAAAGAGCCTGCTAGCCCTGACATTGAATTAAACAGCAAATAGGCATATTAGAGAAAATAGAAATTTTTTATTCCAAATGTGCTTATGTGGCTAGTTTAATGAGAAAGAATTATTAGAAAAAAGTATAATGTATAGTTAAATTTGTAAAATTCTTGCAAACTGACTATTGTAATTAGTCTTCTAATCCTAACAAATAGGAATATTTATGACGCAACACAACTTATTAGAAACCTTTGGCTCAACCTCTGAAGAACGCGTAGAAAATGCCATCGCAGCCCTTAAAGCAGGCAGAGGCATATTAGTAGTAGATAACGAAGACAGAGAAAACGAAGGCGATTTAATTTATGCGGCAGAAACCGTTACCGATGCTCAGATGGCCTTTATGATTCAAGAGTGCTGAGGCATCGTCTGTGTATGTATCGAAGAAGAAGTTGCCAAAAAGATGAAGCTTCCTCTGATGGTATCTCAGAACACCTCTACATACGGTACCGCATTTACAATTTCTATTGATGCTGCTGAAGGTGTCACTACCGGAGTTTCTGCTCCAGACAGAGTAAAAGCCATAAAAGCTCTTATCAATCCTGATGCAAAACCTGAAGATCTGGTTCATCCTGGCCATACATTCCCGCTTATTGCTAAAAAGGGCGGAGTTTTAGAAAGAGACGGACACACTGAAGCATCTGTAGACTTTGCAAGACTGGCAGGCTTCATTCCTGCAGGAATTCTTTGCGAATTATGCGCTCCGGACGGTTTAATGGCCAAGCTGCCTAGAGTTACCCACTTTGCTCTTGAGCATGATCTGACTGTAGTTAGCATCAAGGATCTGATTGCCTACAGAAAAGCTCACAACATTTAAGAGTCTGCAATGCCAAATCTCAGTATTACTAAACAGATCTTAGGATATAGAGAATTTGGTAATTCTAATGGTACCCCGCTTATAGCTCTGCACGGGTGGGGTACTGATTCTCGTTTTCTAGAACCGCTGTCCTATTTATTTCCAGAGCGAAAAATTTTTATTCTGGATCTGCCAGGTTACGGTAAAAGCAGAAAACTGGAACGCTATTCAGAATCCATTGATAAAACCGCTCAGCTTATTGCCAATACAATTTTATCTTTGGGCAATAACTGTGATTTGCTGGCCTGGTCATTCAGTTCTCTTCCTGCTATTAGACTGATTTCCAGATTCCGCAGTTTAATCAGATCAGTGGTATTTGTCTGCGGATCTCCCAGGTTCCCTGCAGATCCCAACTGGCCTGGATTCAAATACTCGTATATTCTAAAAAGCAGCTACTACCTACAGGAGCACAATTACAACAGACTTATAAAGCTGTTCTTTATGGCTCAATCCATCAGCAGTCTGCATTCTACGGAAATAAAGAACTTTATTCAGAAATGTTCAAAAGAACAGGGAGACTTAAGTTTTACCGTTCTGACTAACGGTCTTGACTTTATAAAACATGAAGATCTCAGAACAGAACTGTTTTCCCAGGATATCCCGGCATTATTCATATTCGGAAGAAAAGACAAGCTTATACCGGCAGAATTAGCCAACAACTTCCCTGAAAAAACGGCACGTAAGACAGCAATCTTTGAAAAATCTGCTCACATGCCATTTCTTACCGAGCCAGAGCTGTTTCAAAAGACCTTAGGGGACTTTTGGGGTAACCTAGAGTAATTTTAAGAAATTACTTTATTAACGTTTTTAAATATTCTTCTTCTATTTTCTTCTGCTCTTCTTCGGAAATCTCTTCTATATCCTGCAGATCAGTGTTACTTTCATCCATTTCTGTAACATCTTTGACCTTTTCCTCTTTAAACCAGGATGGACTTGTGTAGGAAATTTTATTCACATACCAAATCTTATTTCCCTTAGGGGTATGTACTACCGCCTCATCACCTTCAGCCTTGCCTAATAGTGCTTTGGACATTGGAGAGTCTACAGAAATGTAATTGCTTCTTCCAAAAATCTCGTCACCGCCGACGATTCTTACATGCATAAGACTTTCATCTTCATCTGACTCAATTTCTACGTAAGCGCCAAAAAAGACCTTTCCTTCCTGCTGCTTGTTGAACTCTATTACCTGAAGATCATTCATGCAGTGACGAAGGTAGCGTATTCTTCTGTCTATCTGAGCAAGTAGTCTTTTGTTATAGTGATAGTCCGCATTTTCAGATCTATCACCCAGACTTGCTGCCCAGGAGACTTTCTGAGTTACCTCAGGTCTCTTTTCATTCCACAGATAATCTAATTCTTTATGCAGTTGATCATATCCTGCTCTAGTAATAAAAGGCTTTCCCATTGCTACTCCACAAAATTAAAGCCCCGATACAGCAGCAGCCATATCGGGCCATTTCATAATGTTCTAATTATTAAATAATTATAACTGAGGACCAGCCTTTACTAAATCGCCGCCCAGAGCTTCGAACTTCTTGAAGTTCTTGATGAAGCGCTCAGCCAGGTCTTTAGCTTTTGCTTCCCAGTCAGCAACATTCTGGTAAGTATCACGAGGATCAAGAATGCCAGAATCAACACCAGGAAGAGCGGTAGGAACCTTGAATGAGAATACAGGGATGGTCTTGGTATCAGCCTTATCAATAGAACCATCAAGAATTGCGTCAACAATTCCACGGGTATCCTTAATGGAGATACGCTTGCCAGTTCCGTTCCAGCCGGTATTTACCAGGTAAGCCTTCGCGCCGCTCTTGTTCATTCTCTTGACCAGCTCCTCGCC
>DMTG01000097.1 GCA_003477345.1 Succinivibrionaceae bacterium
ACTACCGTGCCGCTTTAAAAGCATTCGCTACTTTGCAGATGTGGACGGCAAGGTCGTAAACGGCTTTTATGAATCAAGATCGCATAAGGTAGTGCCCAGAGATAACTGCATTCTGGAACCCTTCTGGTTTTCTGCTTTTGCAAAAGAGTTATGCCTGCTTGCTGACAGATATGCATTAAACAGTTATAACGGAAAATCCGGTACCCTCAGATCATTAATGTTAAGGGACTCAGGCTCTGGTGACAGCTCGGAAAAACTGGCTCTGCTGGGCGTTGCCAGCAGACCTGTGGATGACTTTCTTGAAGCCTTGAAAAAGCTCGCCTTGTCCTATGGAATAAAGGCGCTTTTTCTTGATGAAAATGTCTCTTGTGGCAATAAGGTTGTGGCCGGAAATTTATTATCCCTGGGCACAGACAGCACCATACAGGTAGAGCTTGGCGCACTGCGCTACCAGGTCTCTGCGCAGTCATTTATGCAGGTCAACTATTCTGTGGCGCAGGCTTTGTATAAGGAGGCTGTTGACTGGTGCAAAGGCTCGCGCGGCAGACAGGCCCTTGATATCTGCTGCGGGGTGGGCACTATGACTCTCATGCTCTCTAGATATTTCACCAGGGTTACCGGCATAGAGATTGTAGAGCAGGCAGTCGCGGCCGCCAGGGAGAATGCTGCTCAGAATGGCATTAAGAATTGCGAATTCGTGGCAGGAGATATGTCTGAGTGTATTGGCAGATATCTTTATGATGAGGTTGATGCCGTGATAGCAGATCCTTCCCGGGCAGGTCTTGGGCCAAAAGTCTGCAGATCCCTGTCGAGGCTCAAGGGGGAAGTAAGGCTGTGCTGCATTTTCTGCTCGCTGACCGGTTTAAAAAGAGATATTCCTATGCTCTTAGAGGGAGGGTACCGAATTCATAAAGTCAAAGGATTCGATATGTTTAAAAACTCAAGACATATTGAAACCATGGTTCTCCTGTCTAAGTGATCGAGGATAGAAGTCTCCTCCTAAGACATAAAAAATCCTTCCTAGGAAAAAGCCTGGGAAGGATCTGATTTTTCAAAAGATCAGTAATTAAGATTCAAGTCCGTTGTACTGCAGCACAACCTCTCTTGAAAATACCCTCTCGCAGTAGTGGCAGCGCATACTTACGTTTTTATTGCCGTCTTCTGAACATTCGATTTTAAATCTAGGGGTGGCACCTTTTTCAATATGGGTGATGCAGTTGCTGTTTGGGCAGACGAAGTTGCCTACAGTTTCACGAGGCAGTCTTAATTTATACTTGTCTACTACCTTGTAGTTCTCGATCTGATTGACTGTAGCATTAGGCGCTAATATTGCAAGCTGCTCTGTCTGGGATGGAGAGAAGGTTACGTCTGAAATCTTAATAAGATCTTTTTCGCCAAGTTCTCCTGATGGCAGATTGAAGCCTACAGTAATGCGGTTATGCTTGCCCAGGAATTTAAACATTCTGAGAATGTTGATAGCCTGACCTGGAGCAATGTGATCAATCACAGTACCATTGGCAATGGCTTCTACAAGCAGCTTATCCTTATTATCACTGCCGCTGGAAATTCTGGTATCTGACATTTTAAATCTCCTTGTTCATTACCAAAGACAACATTGCTTCACGGGCAAATACGCCGTTAGCAGCCTGCTTAAAGTAGTAGGCGTGAGGGCTTGCATCAACGTCGGTGGTGATTTCGTCAATGCGCGGCAGCGGATGCAGGATCTTCATATTGTCTTTTGCATCTCCAAGCATTGAAGATGTCAGAATATATTTGGATTTCAGATGCTGATATTCGGTTTCATCGAAACGCTCTTTCTGAACTCTGGTCATGTAAAGAATATCAACTTCAGGAATTACTTCTTCGAGGGTACTGTGAATAGAATATTTGATGCCCTTTCTGGCAAGGTCATCAAGAATATACTGAGGCATAGCCAGTGAGTCAGGGGAGACAAGATAGATTCTGGCATTGTACAGAGAAAGGGCTTCAGCCAGCGAATGTACTGTTCTGCCGTATTTCAGATCTCCTACGAAAGCGATTTTGATTTCATCGAGACGGCCCTGCGATTCATAAATGCTGAAGAGGTCCAGCATGGTCTGAGAAGGGTGCTGATTGGCACCGTCGCCTGCATTGATGACAGGAACCGGTGATATGTCAGCTGCCAGTCTGGCCGCGCCTTCACGGTTGTGGCGGATCACGAGGGCATCGGTGTAGGAGGTGATGATTCTAATTGAATCAGAAAGGGTTTCTCCCTTTTTTCCAAGTGAGGTATTGGCTGCATCCGGGAAGCCGATGACTCTTCCGCCTAAACGCAGAATCGCCGTTTCAAATGACAGTCTGGTACGGGTGGAGCCTTCAAAGAAGGTTACGCCTACTAGCTTGTCTTTTAACAGATCATTGCGAGGGTGCTCTTTGAGCTCACGGGCAGTCTTTAAAATTAGTTCGATGTGATCTTTTGAAAATTCAGATATGGATATTATATCTGTCTGGAAAAGTGGGTTTATCATTGATTGTCCCTATAACTGGTTATTTGTCAGTTGGAACGGGACGCTGCGCTTTTCAGGCAAGCGTTTTACGCTGTTCCTGAAAACTTTATTATACACATCGGAAACAAGAACCGAAATAATTTTCGACAAAGATCACAGGAATTCTGTTGCGAAGGCTGGTGGCAAGCTAAATATCTATTTGATATTTGGCTTTAAATATTAAAGTTTATTTTTTTCTTTACATTTTTTCCATTTCTGTGCATAATAATGCGCGTTCGCTAGGGGCGTAGTTCTAATGGTAGAGCAGCGGTTTCCAAAACCGACGGTTGAGAGTTCGAGTCTTTCCGCCCCTGCCACTAAGCGAATTTCCCTCATCATTTCCCCCAAAATCCACCAACAACTCACATATAAACCACAGCTGTATGGCTTTGTTTTGGCTGCCATTGCGGTTACAATAAAAGTATCTCTATTTCTGATTCACCAGAGTCTATATGATATTTAACACAGAACGCGTGGTTTGGCATTTAAAAAACAGTGACGGCAGCAGAGCTGCAGCAATCAGCGCTGTTCCCGGCCATTCTGAAGAGAGCGCTCCTTCTGAGGTGACTGAGACAAAAGCGCCTTTAAGTGCACCTGAGTCATCGGCAGAAGAAAAAGTCGAACCTCTTATGGATGCAGAGTCTGAAGATATCAAAGCTCAGGCTGCAGATATACCTGTA
>DMTG01000303.1 GCA_003477345.1 Succinivibrionaceae bacterium
TCTGTCAGAATCACAGCATCAGCCATGAAGGCTACGGTATAGAGATAGACGATAAGCGTTTAGCTGAAATCTTTCTGGAGCAGCAGGCAAGAGGAGCTGCCACACTCGATCTGGTAACGCCTACCCATTACGTGCCTCAGATCATGCACGCCCTGGATCTTGCAAAAGAGCAGGGCTTTACGCTGCCGGTGGTGTATAACTGCGGCGGCTATGAAAGCTTAGAAACCGTTAAAGCGCTCAAAGGCTATGTAGACATATTCATGCCTGATCTCAAATATGCCTCTGACAAGTCTTCAAAGCGCTACAGCAGAGCGCCTGACTATTTTGAAACCGCCTGCCGAGCCATCAGGGCCATGTATGAGGTAACAGGACCATTTAAAGCTGATGATCACGGCATGTTATCGGGGGTGCTGGTCAGGCATATGGTCATGCCGGGCGGCAGGGCGGAGAGCTTTAAGATCCTGGATTTTCTCTGGAATACCTTTCACGATGACATCTATTTAAGTCTTATGAATCAGTATCTGCCTATGTATAAGGCCGCTGAATTCCCTGAAATCAACCGCAGAGTCTATAAGGCTGAATACAACGCAGTAATCGAGCATGCCTTAGATTTAGGCTTTACTAACTGCTTTATTCAAGAGGGCAGAACCGCGCTGTCAAAGTTTATTCCGGAGTTTGACGGAGAGTGGGTACTTACTGGCTCAAAGAATGATTAGTCCAGGTCTGAATCTTAAGATGTCTGATAGCCTGTCAGAATTAACTTTAAGTAAGTTTGTGCCAGTTTATATCGGCGTCTGTCCTGACATCAGGCAACAGCTAGAGAACGCTCACTTGAAAACTCGATATCACATATTTCACCAGGAGAACTGCAACACAATCTGCCTGCTGAAAGTATTCAGAAAGAGGATGGTATGCTGCAGACTCTCTCAACTTTTGGTGCTGAGAAAGACGTAGTACGAGATACGTTTTGAGAGAGAATTACAGAAAAAATAACCTATAAAACATTATATAAGGATAAAATTTAAAAAAATAGTTGAACAGTTGCTCAACTATTTCTATAATTAAAACAGTTGAACAGTTGCTCATTTGTTTATTTATTGAAATAAGGCTGGGTAGAATTATGAAAGTACGCTGCGATATTAACGGATTAGACTGCGCACACTGCGCTCAGGAGCTTGAAGGCAGGATCAGAAAATCAGAGGCCTTCAATGATGCAACTCTGAATTACTCCATGAAGTCGCTGGTTTTAGATGTTGCGGATGATGCTGATGAAGACGAGATGGTAGCCAAGGCTCAGAGCATAGCTGATGACTTTGAGGACGGCATCAGCATAGAAATAAGAGACTAGTTCTCAAATACCGCCCGGCATACGCCGGGCTATAAATTTTCGTATGTGTTCTCTTACCTGTCAGAAAAAGGATTTCTTATGCTGCAGTCACTGTCATTAAAAGAAAGATTAAGCCTCGGAACGGCTATAGTGGCGCTTGTCGTGCTGCTCATCGATAAATACACTTCTTTTTATCTGCCGGAGATACTCGCAGTCTGCATTACCGTCACAGCCTACCTGCTGATTGCCGCCGACGTGGTGGTGTCTGCCTTTAGGACTTTAATAAAGCGCTTTAGAATGAATGAGCAGTTTCTGATGATGATTGCCACCTTAGGAGCCTTTGCTCTTGGGGATTATCCAGAGGCTCTGGCGGTCATGGTCTTCTACCGTATAGGGGATATTTTTGAAGAGTACGCATCAGGCAGAGCGCATAATGAAATCACCTCGCTTATAAAGCTCAAGCCGACCAGTGTCCGCACCATAAAAGAAGACGGCACTGAAGAGATCCTGCCGCCAAGAAAGGTAAAGATAGGCACTAAAATACGGGTACTGCCGGGCGAGGCTATTGCCCTGGACGGTTTTCTCTTAAACGACACGGCAGCCGTGGATATGAGCTCGCTTACAGGCGAGAGTGAACCTGCGCTGTTTGTGAAGGGGCAGGAGGTACCGTCCGGTGCCATCAACACCTCCTCGGTGATTGAGCTGACCGTAAGCCGCGACAACCGCAACTCCTCAATTACCAGACTTTTAAATCTCATCGAGGACGCTGCTGCCAACAAGTCAAGGCCTGAGGCTCTTATTACCAGATTCTCTGTCTACTACACTCCTGTAGTAGTGGGCGCGGCTGTAATTCTGGCGCTGGTGCCTTTAGTGCTGCCGGGAGCAGCCTGGGAGGACTGGCTTACCAGATCGCTGGTATTCCTGGTAGTATCCTGCCCGTGCGCTCTGGTGCTGTCGGTGCCGCTGTCCTTTTTTGGCGGTCTGGGCGCTGCCTCCAAGTGCGGTGTCATCATCAAGGGCTCGGTGCATATTGAAAACCTGGCCAAGCTTAAATGTCTGGCCTTTGACAAGACCGGTACAGTAACCAGAGGCGAGTTTAAAGTAAAGGAGATTGACTCTAAAACTGACGAAAAGGAACTTATTGCTGCAGCCTATGCGCTAGAGCTTAATTCAACCCACCCGGTGGCCCGCGGCATACAGCAGTATGCAGAACTTAAAGGGGCTGAGCCTGTGACACTTGAGAGTGTAACCGAGCGCTCGGGGCTGGGCATAGAAGGCAGATGCGCCGACGGCTCCACGCTTAGGGCAGGTAAGTACGTATTCATAAAGGAATTCGTGCCTGAACTTACAAAGACAGAATCTGCCGGTACGGATGTCTATGTGGCCCGCGACAATACCTTCCTGGGGGTCATCAGTCTCTATGATGCGCCTAAGGACAATGCCGCTGATATGTTCAGATCTCTAGATACCCTCGGGGTTAAGAGCTGCCTTATAACCGGCGACAAGAAGCAGGCTGCCGAGGCGGTAGCCCGCGAGCTTTGCATAGGTGAA
Source organism: Succinivibrionaceae bacterium (assembly GCA_003477345.1). Lineage (GTDB taxonomy): Bacteria > Pseudomonadota > Gammaproteobacteria > Enterobacterales > Succinivibrionaceae > Succinivibrio. The sequence continues at coordinate 2,879 of DMTG01000303.1, forward strand.
GTGATGTCGGAGCAGATGCCTGAAGACAAGCTTGCCAACTTTAAAAAGCTGCAGCAGCGCTATGGTCTTACCGGCTTTACCGGTGACGGCATCAATGATGCGCC
>DMTG01000073.1 GCA_003477345.1 Succinivibrionaceae bacterium
GAGATTTGCTATCGCTTCTTTCAGCCATAATGTCGCCATCATAACCTTGCGATTCGCTAACTCTTCCCGTTAGCTGGTGAGTTCGGGACTTTCACCCTATAGATAATGCTCATGCCGAGCACACAAAAATAGCGCCTTCCCATGTTTCAGGACGGCGCTTTCTCTTTTTGCGATTTCCTAATTTATCTTTATTCCATTCTTAATCACAGATCATATTCCTCATCTATCGCCTCACCGGTGATTTCAGCTAACTGTTCAACCGCATCCCGGCACTGATCTGTAAGAAATCCTCTTCTATAAAGAGAAGCCATGAGCTTCTGTCTGTCTTTAAATGAAAGCTCTTTCTGCAGATCGGTTCTTTTTTTAAGAAACTCAAAAGCAACTGCTGTCCAGTCGGTTTCTTCGATAAATTTAGCAATCAGCTCAGAAGAAATTCCCTTCTGCTTGGCATCATAGCGCAGCTTCTGCTCACCATGAAAAGACAGTACGGTATGTCTGCATAAGATCTGGGCATAACGCTCATCGCTCTGCCAGCGCTCCGCTACACATCTGTTAACTGCAGCTTCAGCGGCAGCTCTGGTATGTCCTGCGCAGAGCTTTTTATAGAGTTCTTTTTTAGAATATTCTCTGGCTGTAAGTAAACGCAACGCAGCGTTCAATGCGTGCGCTGCGTCGTCATTTAGCTGTTTTACCTTCTTTTTTGCAAACATAAAGAAAGTAGGCTCAGATTTTATAGATCATCTGGAATCGGTGTTACCAGATCTTCGTCTGATATGCTGTCCAGATCGCCGTCAAAGCCAGGATCACCACCGCCCTGAGCATTTTCATCAGCGCTAGCTCCGATATCGACAGTTGATTCAAAGCTGTTGTTTTCCTTATAGTAGTCGCGGATCTTGTTCTCGATCTCATCGGCCACTTCTGGATGCTCATCAAGCCAGACCATGGATTTGGTCTTGCCCTGACCAATCTTTTCTCCATTGTAGGAGAACCAGGCACCGGTCTTCTTGACGTAGCCTAACTGTACGCCGATATCGATAAGCTCGCTGTTCTTGGCGATTCCGTAGTTGAACAGAATAACAAAATGCGCGGTCTTGAACGGAGGAGCTACCTTGTTCTTTACTACCTTGACCTGGGTTTCGTTACCGATGGCATTATCCTTATCTTCTTTTAAGGTCTTAACCTTGCGGATATCCAGACGCACTGAAGAGTAGTACTTTAACGCATTGCCGCCAGTGGTGGTTTCTGGGCTTCCGTACATAACGCCAATCTTCATACGCAGCTGGTTAATGAAGACCACCATGCAGTTAGCCTGCTTTACAATACCGGTAAGCTTTCTTAAGGCCTGGGACATCAGACGTGCCTGCAGACCTACGTGGTTGTCACCCATCTCGCCTTCGATTTCAGCCTTTGGTACCAGAGCGGCTACAGAATCGATGATAATTACGTCCACACCGCCTGAGCGCACCAGAGTTTCACAGATCTCCAGAGCCTGCTCGCCGGTATCTGGCTGTGAGAGCAGCAGATCTTTAATCTGTACGCCAAGTTTGCTTGCGTACTGAAGATCAAGCGCGTGCTCAGCGTCGATAAAGGCGCATACCTTGTCTTTCTTCTGGGCCTGGGCAATAACCTCCAGAGTAAGAGTAGTCTTACCTGAAGACTCGGGTCCGTAGATTTCAACAATACGGCCCATTGGCAGACCGCCGATGCCCAATGCTATATCAAGAGACAGCGATCCGGTTGATATGGCCTCTATATTTACCGCCTCATTCTGATCCAGACGCATAATCGCGCCTTTGCCGAACTGCTGCTCAATCTGGTCTAATGCGTCTGCTAACGCGGCCTGCTTTTTTTCATCTTTGGTAAGATTAGCAGCAAGTTTCATTGATCCTGATGAAGCTTTTACTTTACCTTTTGTGACTGCCATATAATTCTCCGGAAAGAAGATATTTAACTCAATTTACTAGTAAATAATTATATTTATTATTCGTTAATAGTCAATAACAAATAACAAATTATTATCTGTTTTATTAATTTTTCGAAATAATAATTAATGTCTTTTATAAATTTCTATGATTTTTCAGTTTTTTAAGCTACTGGATTTTTAAGCAGCTCTAAAAACTCTTCCTCATAAATTACCCTTACATTCAGCTCCTGCGCCTTTACAAGCTTTGACCCGGGATCGGCACCGCACACTACTGCAAAGGTTTTCTTAGATACCGAGCCTGACACTTTAGCGCCCAGAGCCTGCAGCTTTTCTTTGGCGGTATTTCTGTCCATTGAGTCAAGAGTACCTGTGATAACAAAGGTTTTGCCATCAAAAGGACTGCCTGCTGCCTCAGAGGAGGCAGGCTTCATGACTGCTTCAAGCTTTATGTAGCCGTCAGATGAAGCTGAATTTACCAGCCTTGCGATTATCTCAAGGTTATGCTTTTCTGAAAAGAAATCTATTATGTGCTCAGCAACTACGGTTCCGATATCTGGAAGCTTGATAAGCTCTGAAAAATCAGCCTGCATCAGCTCCTCGAGGGAGGCATAGTTCTTGGCAAGTGTCAGCGCGGTTGAGGCGCCTACTTCCCTGATCCCCAGAGCATAAATGAAGCGGTTTAAGGCTATGTTTCTTGATTTGTTGATAGCCTCGACAAGCTTCTTTGCCGTAACCAGGCCGAGAAGTCTAGGCTTGTGCTGCTCATCTCCAGAATCCAGCATCAGCATGGCCAGATCAGACTCGGTTAGCTTGTACAGATCGGCAATGGAAGCTATTTTGCCTGAATTTACCAGAGTTTCTACTATCCTGGTACCAAAGCCCTCAATATCCATTGCATCTCTTGATACAAAGTGGAGCACTGCCTCTCTAAGCTGCGCCGGGCACACCAGACCTCCGGTACAGCGGGCGACTGCTTCGCCTTCCAGACGTTCAATGCTGCTGCCGCATTCTGGACATACTGTAGGAAAGACTATCGGCTTCTGAGTGCCGTCGCGTCTGTCAGCAACCACTCCAGACACCTGAGGAATCACATCTCCTGCTCTGCGCACAATTACCGTGTCACCGAGCATCAGACCTAAACGCCTGATTTCATCTTCATTATGCAGGGTTGCATTAGATACAGTAGCCCCGCCGACATATACAGGATTGAGTCTGGCAACCGGAGTTACGGCGCCGGTTCTGCCGACCTGAAATTCTACATCCAGAAGCCTGGTCATCATCTCTTCGGGCGGAAACTTATAGGCAATCGCCCAGCGCGGAACTTTTGCGGTAAAGCCCATATCATTCTGCACTGCAAGAGAATTTATCTTTAAAACCACGCCGTCAATATCGTAGTTAAGCGACTGTCTTCTTGACAGGATGTCCTGATAGAATTCCCTTAAGCCGCTGAGGCCCTTTACCTTCCTGACATTAGGATTTACAGGTATGCCGAAACTTTTCAGGCGCTGCAGTCTGTCATACTGATTGTCAGGCAGCTCTGCTCCTTCATACTCGCCTACATAATAAGCGTTAAAGGTAAGCGGGCGGGAGGCGGTTATTTTTGAATCAAGCTGTCTAAGGCTGCCGGCTGCGGCATTGCGGGGATTTGCAAATACCTTGCCGCCGTGCTTTCTGGCATTTTCATTCCATTTCTCAAAACCATCCCGAGGCATAAAGACCTCGCCTCTGACATCAAGATAGCTTGGAATACCGCTGCCTGTAAGCTTCAAGGGAATGGCCTTGATGGTTCTGGCATTGGCAGTGATATTTTCGCCAACCTTTCCGTCTCCTCTGGTGGCGGCTCTTACGAGCAGTCCATTCTCGTAGATTAAGGAGACGGCCAGCCCGTCAAGCTTAGGCTCGGCGCAGTATTCTATGGTCTGAACGCTTTCAGAAAAATCCTGCATGCGCCTGTCGAAATCAAGCAGCTCTGAATCACTGAAGATATCCCCCATAGACATAAGAGGGACCCGGTGCTCCACTTCTTCAAAAGCGCTTAAGATTTTGCCGCCAACTCTCAGTGTAGGGGAATCCTCTGCCACTATGGAATTATCGGCAGCCTCCATCATTTCAAGTTCGCGATAGAGTCTGTCGTATTCGGCATCAGGAACTACTGGATTGTCATCAACATAATATGCTTTGGCATAGTTGTTCAACAGGTCAACCAGTTTTCTGTATGAAACCTTATCAACCATATT
>DMTG01000311.1 GCA_003477345.1 Succinivibrionaceae bacterium
TCCATCATTCAGCTCGCAGGCCTTTTCTAAGAATTTTTTAGCTTGCTGGTAATCCTTTTTAACGCCTTGACCTCTGCCATAATGATAGCCGAGAATACTGCAATCTACCGCATTATTTGAATCGCATCCTGTTTTTGCAAGATTTAAGGTTTTCTTGTTAAATTCATCAGCTTTCTTTGCGTCTTTCTCAGTTAGTATTCCCTCACTATAAGCATCTGCCACATAACCGCAGGCTCTAGAATAATTAAGCTCACAGCCTTTTTTATAAGCATCAATTGCATCAGTATTGCCTTTATTATTTATTACATTAAGAGCATAAATTTTACCCAAGGATATGCAGCTTTCAGCATCTTTTAATTCGCAGGCATTTGAATAAAGACGGACTGCTTTCTCATAGTCTTTCTCATCAAAATTAACGTTCTCATATTTTTTTCCGGTAAACCTGCAGGCTACTATGACATTGTTTTTAAGACAGAGATCTTCTACTTTATTCAACTGCATTTTTGATAGTGCAGATTCAGAATAGTCAGCTTTGCTCTGTAAGTGCAGATCTTCTTTTGAAGGTTGCTCTGTTTCTTTTTGAGCTTTTAAACTTTCTACAGCCTTCTGCTCATCAAGGTTTTTTATACTTTCCAGAGCATCTTTTCTATCAACCTCTTTAATTGAGGTGTAGTAAGGCACTGTTAGTTCGAACCTTGTACTGGTGTCTCGAGCTCTCGATACTTTACCATTGGATAAAAATAGAGGTTTCTCAAATCTTATTTCAGTAGAAATATCTTTTATGGGAGTTAAATATCCGCCTCCTCTTACGATTACATTTCCTCCATGAATAACATCCGCCATCATTTCCTGCGCATTTCCATATAAATCATAAAATCCGAGGATATTCGGTTTAAGTTTTCCTACCTGATTTAATCTGCCATTGGCACTTCCTGCTCCCTGATACCAGGCAAACTCGCCTATGTTCTTGGCATTGTGTGAATAAACCGTATCTTTGATATTTAGTTTATCTTCAGATACTGCAAGCCCTCCTCTGGCTGCAAAAGACCAATCACTTTCTAGAGGGAGAGAAACGATAGCTTTTACACCATTCTGATTGGGGACATCAGTTAAGCTTTGTAGGAATGCCGAAAAATTAAGAGCAGCGTTTGAGTATTCTGTTTTAGAGTGAGACACTGCTGGCAACAGCAGAGTATTATTGAATTTAGGGCACTTTTCCTCTGTCAGGATCTTGTATTGATATTCAGTAAGCTCATATTTGCTCATCAGAAAATAAAAGCCCTCTGGATCCTCAAAAGTTCCCTGGGTGGTCAGGATTTTATGTGTATCTTTTTGATCAAGAAAACTTCTTGATGCCTTTGCTCTTGTACCTGTGTATACCTTTCTGAATACCATACTTTCATTACAAGGCATGGGAACAACTACGTCACCAGACATAGGATGGGGATTAGAATAATCTGCAATAGCACTTATAGGGTATAGGGAAGCTATAAGTGAAAAAAATGCAATTAGATTTTGCTTTTTTTTCATATCAATTTATATCCTGCGCAACAGAACTACTGCCTATTATAGCATCAGCTACTGTTTAGTGCCTGAATGTAAACTCTCCTGAAGCTATACGTGGAGCAGAGTATGTAGAAGAAGCAAAAGAAGGAAAAGGAATTTTGGATTTATAGCAATAATTACTCAAGAAATTGGTACCGTTTTCGAGAAAAAATAAGCTTAACACAGGGGTTAGGTATAAAAAAATCCTCTGGCATTGCTGTCAGAGGTGGTGAAGATTCATAGGAAATATATACGAAGAAGTTAGTTGGAAATCTGTTGCTACGAAAAAAAACAGCACTATTAGTAGAGCTTCAATCCCTGTTTTTTTCTAATTTGCTCCTAGCGCTTTTCTATTGTGACTGTCTCAATTACAGTCTGCTGTGCGCTAATTACGTCTGCTCTGGCAGCACCCATTCGTGATGTCAGTCCTACAATTCCCAGTATGCAGAGAACAATCAGAAAACACGCGCCTTTGGTTGATAACATTTTTGTTTTGCAATTCCTAATCATTGTGGTTGTTGTCTATATACGTCAGTATAAGAAAAGTACCGCTACAGATTTACGGCTTAAAGGGGCAAAGTTTAAACATCTGCAATTAAGCCTTGATTGACGGACAGTGCCGGACAATCGGAGAACCGTTTTATCGTTTTCTTATGCTTTTATAATATCATACTGTATGATATAATATACATATAGAGAAAACAAAGGAGGCTTAGATGATGCACAAATCCTTTAGACAGGCTCAGATATGTGTAATAGGGCTTATGAACGTTTTTCTCTTGGTTTGTCTTGTCTATACTGTGGCGGGGATTTTTTGATGAAACAGAAAACTCTTGAATACATCATTTGCTTGCTCGGCAACGAGTATCTGAATGTTGACAAAGCTACGATAAAAACTCTAGGCGCGGCATTTGAACTGCTGTCAAGTCTTGCTGACAATACTTTCAGCACACAGTCCTCTGACACTCAGCAAAGCCTCTGTGAGCTGCGCTTTTTTGCTAATATGATAGACATAAAAACTCCGAGCTACGTGCCGGCCAACGACGAAAACATCATTCCATTTGAGGGCTAATTATATGTTTTTTTTGCCACAGTCTAAGGTTGAACAGCTAAGACAACAGTTTCCAAAAGGCACCTGCGTCAGATGCCTTGGTATGAATGATCCATTCCGCCCGGTGCCTGCAGGCACTAAAGGCACGGTAAGATGTGTTGATGACGCAGGTCAGATCCACGTATCTTGGGATAACGGACAGGGACTTGCGCTTATCTACGGCGAAGATCGCTTCGAAAAGGTTTTGTAAATCATTTGTCTGAATAACTTTAGTTTTAAGGAGATAGGTAATGCCAAAGAATGGATACGATTTAAAGATTGATATTTCTCTTATCAAAGGAAAACTTGCCATTGCGGGAATAGCTGCCCTAGTGGGACTCACTGTTCTGTCAAATCTATATGTGATTGACGAGGGTGAGAGAGCTGTAGTAACCCGTTTGGGAACAATTACAGATACTTGGGATCCGGGCATTCACGTTAAAGTTCCTATGGTTGATAAGGTTACACGCTACAACGTGAGAATGCAGAAGACAACTTTTGGTAGATTAGCAGAGGATATTGATTCTAATCGGGAGACTCTTTCTGCATATTCCAATGACAATCAGATCATCACATCGTATAGATTGTCTGTTACTTGGGCCTACGATCCAAACAGGATCAAGGAAGCTTATAAGCTGTTTGGCTCTGATGAAAGCAGAAACTCAGTTTTTTACACCGTGGTTGCGCCTCTTGTTCAGCAGACCTCTAAAGTTATCTTCGGCCAGTTCACATCTACAACTATCATTCAAGAAAGAGCTAGACTGGATGAGTCACTTGATAGTGCGCTGAAAGAGCAGTTGAAAGACTATCCAATCAATGTAGTGTCAGTTCAGATTGAGAATGTTGATTTCTCAAAAACCTTTGAACAGACCATTGAGCTCACTGCTCAGAAGAAGCAGGAAGTTGAGAAAGCCAAGAACGAGCTGCGCATGGTAGAGATCTCAGCGCAGCAGAAAGTTGCACAGGCTGAAGCTGAAAACAAGGCTGTAAAGCTAAAAGCAGATGCAAAAGCCTATGAGATTGAAGTTCAGGCCAAAGCCGAGGCAGAAGCTATCAAAGTGAAAGCAGAGGCATTAAAAGCCAACCGTGAACTCATCGATCTGACTGTTGCAGAAAAATGGGACGGCAAACTGCCAACAACTTCGCTGGGTAATTCCGTTCCTCTTCTCAATCTCGGAGAGAAAAAATAATTAGCCAAATATAAAAAAAGCTCTTTTACTAAGACGGGTGATCCCGTCTTTTTTTTAATTTGTGAACATGAACACGGCCTTACATCCTGTGAGATTGCCCCGAGCAGACTTATTGCCCACTGCTGCAATCCGCTACTATCAGAATGATCTATTCCGAGGTATTCTTAATATGCAGCAGTTTTTCTTATCCGCCTTAAAGTCCCGTCCACAGCTTTTTTCTGAAAAACAGTGGCAGAGCTTTGCAGGTGATGCCGCCGTCTATGTCCATACGTGGCTGCGCTTTCGTGCGCTGCGTCTTGTTCGCAGTCTGATTGCCGACGAGTGTCCCGCAATCTGCCACAACGGCTCTGACGGACGCGTTTACCTCAATTCTCTTCCTGATCTTCTCCACGCTTTTGTCTATTGCCGCGATCTCAATATAAGATACCGCTACAAGTCGCACGAGCAGATAGAACGTACCGGACAGATTGACTGGCGACCTTATATCAGCAGTACCATGACGGTGCAGTCTTTCGGTATGACGTTTGCGGAGGACGATGAGTTCAGGGACTTGGGCGTGGCACTGTTCTATCTGTTCATGCAGACTACCAATTCAGGGCCAGGCAGCGCCAATAAGAGCGATACTGATTTTTTCTTCCAGCCTGGGATCTCTCTTTACGATCTGGAGGGCGGCAGCGAGTTTCACGACTATATGCAGCGTATGTTCACTGACTTTGACCGCAACGGCTGCTCTCACGGCGATGAGGAGCTTATTAAGCGCTACTGTTCTTCAATCCGTAGGGAAACTCCGCCGGAGGCTTTCTCCCGTCTGTTTTCTCTCTATATGGAGAAGGACGTGCGCAGGAGACATTACAGCTAGTGGCTATAATATAGTATTACTTGACTTATATCATATAACTTGATATAATATCAACATTGAAGATTGAAGGAGAACACTATTATGAAGATCGACTCAAAAGGCAAAACGCTAACTTAGTGAGGTATATATGGAATATAAGGTTGTTGAGTTTGAGCTAGGCAAAAAGGTTTCTGAAGACTGTTTGGTGCTGTGCAGACTAAATGCTGTCTATATGGCCAGTGAAAAGGCGCACGATGAGTTTGTGAGCGGTTTTGAGACAGCTACTCAGGCCCTTGTGGATGACTACCAGTGCGACGCTCCGTGGGGCTGTCCGTGGACTTACGAAAGTGAGATAAAAGTTCCTTTTCGCAGAGACTCTGTTATGAACTTCAGAAATCTCGGGTACAACTATGGTATAGCTGTTCTTCCTGACATTCTCAAAGCTACTGATCCAGAGACGGAGCCTGAAAAATATACTGCGATGCTGAAGGAATACGGCGACATACTTGAAGCCAGAGTCGGCGATACTCCGGCTTTCAGCACGCTGGCGGACTTTAAATAGTTTCTATAAAAACTCCTATATGCCCGCTGTTACAGGCGGGCTTTTTTTGACCGGTGTGACACGTTATGCCCGCTGATGATAAAGGATCTTCTGTTTTTATTTGTGTATATTATATCAAACTACTTGACATTATATAAACATATCTGTTATAATATAGCTGTTGTTTGATTAAAGGAGTTTTTCTATGACTACTGTTAAAGAGATAATCACCAATGGTTCACTTCCTGAGTTCGCAGGACAGATTGTCGATCTCTTCGAGGACAGCTTATATGACGCGGGGATAAAATTCGAGCGCAGAGCACCTGATGATGAAGATAACAATGAGACTCTTTTCTACGGTGAATACTACGACATGGTAGCCGATCCTGTCAGATCTCAAATGGAAGAAATTATCGATCAGGACTTTGACTTTGTAAACGCTCAGAAAGTGCGTAACGCTGCGTTAGAAGGCCTAAAAGAGACGGTTAAGAGGGCAGGTGCCAACAAGGAGCTGGGAAACGTCTTCTATTGCGAAATGGATAGAAAACTGACAGATCTGTTTTCAGACTGGAAGCTGATTTAGCGCACTCTTTGGCAGTCTTTCTGTTCAGTCTTAGAAAGACTGCTTAATACCTGAAGATCGAGTATACTTTTCTCTATTTTAAAAACCTTAGAGATTATAGAAATGGCAAAATTTCTTAAAGCTACAGACATCAAGAAACTTGTGACTCAGTATCCTCACAAGAAAATCATGTTCCGTGACGGGATAGACGGGGTCGGAAGCGCAGGAAGCGTTGGGCGTAATAAAGAGCTTACTCTTGCAGAGCTTTTACAGAAACTTGAGTATTACATAATCGTCGTGGAAGAACGTGAGTGCTCCAACGCCCA
>DMTG01000243.1 GCA_003477345.1 Succinivibrionaceae bacterium
AGGGCCTGTTCACTGCAAAAAAGGCCCAGCGCGAGAATAAAGCCCAGCAGGCTGACGATAAACTTGAAATTAAACTTCATTAAACTCGTTTTGAATCTGGTCGAATTCTTTTTCTGTCAATAGATCTGATTCTATCACAACACTTCTTTCATTTTTACCATAAGCAAAACAGATGGTAATATCTGCCTTAGGAAGTCTTCCTTCAGCCTTTGAAGGCCATTCAACCAGGCAGCAGGCTCTTTTTGAAAAGTAGTCGCGTACTCCCATATACTCAAGATCTTCAGGCTCTTCCAAGCGATAAAGATCGAAGTGATAAACCTCAAAATCGGCAAAGGAATAAGGCTCAACCAAAGTAAAGGTTGGCGATCTTACTATGCCGTCAAACCCCAGAGATCTTATGAATCCGCGAGAAAAGGTGGTCTTACCGGCGCCTAGATCTCCTTCTAGGTTTATGCATACTGCATGTTGCAGCACAAGGCAGTGAGCTCTGGCAGCAGAAGACAGGAGTGCGCCTAATTTTTCGGTAGCGCTTTCTCCTTTTAAGACTAAGGAAATTTTATTCATACAAATCCTGATTAACCAGTTTTCTAATATATGGAATTAAATCAGTAGGCAAAGTTCCTATGATTCCACCGTCCTTGCCTGCTAAAAAACCCGCTCTGCCGTGGACACAGGCAGCACATACGGTAGCCTGATATGGGGTCAGACCGCGGGAGAGCAGGGATGCTGTGATACCAGTAAGCAGATCGCCCATCCCTCCGGTGGCCATGGCAGGAGAGCCTTCATTGATAATAGAAAGTCTCTTGCCATTACAGATAACCGTTCCGGCCCCCTTGAGCAGAACAATGCCGCCGAAGCGCTGCTGCAGCAGTCTGGCACTGTCAAGCCTATTCTGATTTATAGTATCCACACTGACATCTAAAAGTCTGGCAGCCTCGCCAGGATGCGGGGTCATAATGCGGTAATCTGAATAAATCACTCCGTTCTTGGCGGATTTGGCTATAAGATTCAGAGCATCAGCATCATAGACCGCATATTTGTCACTGCTCTCTACCAAGGCAAGCACTCTCTGAGCATTAGCGTTCTGGGAAAGTCCCGGGCCAATTGCAATTATCTCTGCCCACTCAATGGCTCGTTCTAATGCCTCTCTGTCATTGAGATCGACACTCATAAGCTCCGGACATACGGCATTGAGCGCTGAAATATTGACATTATCCAGAGCGACTTTGACAAGCCCCGCCCCGGAACGCAGAGCGCCAAGTCCGCTGATTATGGCAGCCCCGCCCATGCCTTTCGATCCACCGATTATGAGGACCTTGCCGTTGTCTCCCTTATTGCTGGAGCGTTCTCTTATAGGAAGATCTTCTTTTATGTCGTCATAGTCTCTAAGCAGGATCGGCAGTTCAGATACCCCTTCCATGCCATTCAGACGTCCATAGTATTTAGAACAGTCGACATCCAGGCTCTCGAAAATTATTTCGCCAACATAATCTACGGCAGCTCCTGTAAACAGGCCTGGCTTAAGGCTTAACATGCACACGGTAAGATCTGCCTTTACACAGTCGCCAGGTACATTGCCAGAATCTGCTGCCACTCCTGATGGAACATCAATTGCAACACAGAAGCAGTGACATCTGTTGATAAACAGAATCCAGTCATTTACAGGCTCTCTTGGCGCACTGCTGATACCTGTACCTAGCAGAGCATCAACAATTACATCAGGACGCTGCTGCGTCTGCCTTGGGAATTCGCTTTCAACGTGACCTCCTGATGCCAGATAAAACTGATACGCAGTGCCTGCCTCGGTTCCAGGCTTAGGCAGTCCGACTGCAAAGACTCGATGGCTGATGCCTTTTTTCAGAAAACAGCTTGCCACCACATAGCCATCTCCACCATTGTTGCCTTTCCCGCAGAAGATCCAGACCTCTTTAATTCTAGGAAAGCGCTTCATGATATTACTGTATGCGCTGCGTCCGGCCTTTTCCATTAGGTCATAGCAGTGACCGTTATGCTGTTTTGCGTATTCGTGCTCTATATATTTAACTTCTGCTGTATTAAAAATATGGCTGGTTAGTTTTGACATCAATAACCCCTTAAGCCTTATACAGATGCCTTCGAACTGCAGTCAGGCAGTGGCGATTTGATCTGAAATTTTTTAAAGGCGCAGCTGCTGCCATCAACGAGAGATGGCATAGCTTGATTCTTATTGTATATACGTATTTTCTATCAGATGATTTAGATCATTTTCCTGATAGATTTTAATGTATCGCCGCTGTGTTTTAAAGAATGCTCCGCACAAAAGATCAGAGCAGCACAACCTGCAGAACTCAGATTTTAATGCTATTAACAAAATGGAAAATTCCGTAAGAGAAATTTCCTTAACTGATCTGACGCGATTTTATTATTAGGCAGCGTGCTATCTTCAGCTGTCCTGTAAAAGCTTAACTTATAACTCGTCTGTCAGCGGCGGCTGCGCGAGAGCATATATTCCTCATAGCCTTTCTGTCTCAGAATGCAGGCAGGACACTGCCCGCAGCCGAAACCCCAGGGATGAAAGATGCTTCGGTCGCCCAAATAGCAGGTATGAGATTCTTTTACTATCAGATCAACCAGCCTGCTTCCGCCTGCCTGCTCAGCAAGCTCCCAGGTTCTGGCTTTTGACAGATGCATTAAGGGAGTTTCTATCGTGATGTCTCGTTCAAGTCCCAGAGAGAGCGCCTGCTGCATGGCCTGCATGGTTTTCTCCCGGCAGTCGGGATAACCTGAGTAATCAGCCTCTCCTACTCCTGTAATAAGAGTGTCAGCTCCGATTGTATAGGCATATGCTGAGGCATTTGCCAGAAATATCAGATTACGTCCCGGTACAAACGAGGAAGGCAGGTTGTTTTCTGTCTGCTCAATGGATTTCTGAGTTTCATCGGTTAGCGCAGAGTCGGTCAGATCTTTAAGATAGCTTATGTCTATAAGATTATCGTTTTTCAGTTTCGCATCCCACTTTGGAAATTCTTCTCTTAGTTTTGAAAGAAAAACCTTGCGGCAGTCGAGCTCTACCCTGTGGCGCTGCCCATAGGAAAAGCCTACGGTATAGACTTCATCATATTTACACAATGCGTATCCAAGACAGGTACAGCTGTCCTGTCCCCCGGAAAAAACTACCAAAGCCCTGTTCATAAGTATTCCTTTTTATTATGCAGAGAGATTTTTTATAAAGCTGATTTCTGCGTTCTTTCAACAGCTGAAAACTATTTTAATTGACTTTGAAGGCAAGGTCACACACAAAATGATTACTTAAGAGCCTATTCTGCTATAAGAATAGAAGCGCATTTGATTTTTTATTAAGGAGCAGCAGATGGAGATATTAGGAGTTGATATCGGAGGCACCGGTATAAAGGGAGCGGTTGTAGATACCAAGACTGGCGAACTCATTACTGAAAGATTGAGAATTGAAACACCTCATCCTGCCACCCCGGATGCCGTTGCTGAAACTCTTAAGGAGCTTGTGAAGCAGATAGGATTCAAAGGACCTATTGGCTGCGGTTTTCCTGCCCGTGTGATCAAAGGCAATGTGCTTACCGCCAGCAATATTGACGAATCCTGGATCAACACTCCTGTCGAAAAACTGTTTAAGAAGGTGCTTGGAACCGATGTATTCGTAGCCAACGACGCCGACTGTGCAGGTCTTGCCGAATTAAAATTCGGTGCCGCCAAGAACTACAAAGGCAACATCATCTTTATTACCATCGGCACCGGCCTGGGCTCGGCAATTTTCGTAAACGGCGTGCTCTACCCGAATACCGAACTTGGACATCTGCAGTTTAAAGGGGACAAGGCTGAACGCTACTGCTCGGGACTCGTAAAGGAAAAATACAAGCTCAAGTGGGCAGAATGGGGCGAGAGATTCAATGAGTATCTCAAGTACATTGAGTTTCTCATGCTGCCGGATCTGTTTGTATTAGGCGGAGGCGGTTCCAAAAAATTCGACAAGTTCAAAGACAGTCTGACAATTGAAACCAAAGTCATCCCGGCAGAAAACATGAATCTTGCAGGTATTATCGGAGCTGCGCTCTACGGAGAGACCTGCCTGCCGCAGAAAAAGAAATAATAAGACAGAAACCTGTCTCTAAGTCCCTGTCTTTTCTGACATACAGCAGGACGATCGTTCTGCTGTAGAAAAAACTGCTTAATTAGCCTCGACCCAGGTATTATTTCTGTAATTGTAAATCACGGTCATAGTCCGCTTTTTATCTGTAAGCGGATTTTCTCTGCCGTATGCTATCAGCTCAAAGAAGTCTCCGGTGAGAGCGCTGCCTGCGGCGGTGAATTTTTTATTAAAGACACACTTATATTTAAATTTATCACTCTGGTTATGGGTCAGGACATCAACTGATTTGACAGAGGATGTGCCCACATAAAGACTCGCTTTCTCAAACTGGCTGTTTTCTGATAAGTTCCTCAGCATAAGTTCTCGCCCCTCGTCAGTGAAGCTATAGACGATACCGGCGATTTTCACTTCCTGATTTCTGCCGTTAAGAACCGCATTCTCCAGGCTTACGATGCCTTCCTGCAGCTGAACATAGCCCGCCTTCTCAAGCTCTCTTACGATAGCAGCCTCCCTCTCAAAGCTTTTCTGATAGGAAGGATCTTCATAGACGGCGCGGTCTGGCGCTTTAAAATTCCATAAATCCTGCCTTGCCGCTTCT
This sequence comes from Succinivibrionaceae bacterium, assembly GCA_003477345.1. Lineage (GTDB taxonomy): Bacteria > Pseudomonadota > Gammaproteobacteria > Enterobacterales > Succinivibrionaceae > Succinivibrio. The sequence continues at coordinate 4,701 of DMTG01000243.1, forward strand.
TCTGAATGAAGAGCCGGATCTCCTGCCGGATAAGCCAGCGCAAAATACTCCCTGCCAGAGGATAGAGCTATCTTTTTACCAGGAACGCTTATAAAAATATCCTGACTGCCGTCCTTGTTCTGCTGCATAAGATCTTCTACAGAGTGAGCCAGCACGCCTCGGCATTCATCCGCAGAAGGCGGAAACGGCTTGATGTAAAAGGCCATTTTCCACACACCTGCACTGTTCTGCTGCAGCTGATACATTTCGTGCTTAGTCCTGCCGTTTACGTCAGTAATTCTTACCATTACCTGCGCTATTTTTCCATCGCCGTGATAGGAAATATCTGTAATCTTAAGGTTCAGGGTTCTGGTGCTGTATTCTGCTCTTACGTTCCTTCTTTTCCTGAGCAGGTCACTTTTTCTGTTCAGCTCATCTATGTTGCTCTGCTCTTTTACACTCTCCAGATTGAAAACCGAGAAGAACTCCTTCTGACTGGCAGAATTTTTAAAGGTAACGGCAATATAGTCCTGTATTGCCTTCTCAGGGGTGTTCTCAGCTCCCTGGCATGCAGAACTTAGAAACAAGATAAATATTACGAATAACTTTTTCATAACCTAAAAGCTGCGCCTATTTCAAAATTACTTTCCACTGACCGCGTTTTTTCCTGGTCATATAAATTTTTTCTTCATCAGGCGTTGCCTGCACATTGAAGTAGACTCTTAACTCCACCAGCGCCGAAAGCTCGTCTTCTGTAAAAATAACCTCTTCCAGCTTTATTTTTTTAACCCCGCCTTTTTTTTCTGTCTTGTAGCGGTTGTGTATAACATAATCTTTGATTTTTCCTTCAAATCCTCCTGGAAGACCAGGCTTTTCATCATAAATCAGATTATTGATTACAAAGCTGTCATTGCCTTCGTATATGGCATTAGCAAATTCCATTGCCAGATTTTCAACTTCTTCCTGCTTATCCTTCTCACATGCGTTAAGGCACGTTACCATAAGAAGCAGCGAACAAAGCGCAGATGTAGTTTTTTTAAAAGTTAACTTGCTCATAATCCACTATTCTTAATCTTTTATCAGCAGTTTCCATAAGAATGTATTCTGATTAGATAGGCTCAATATTCTCGATTCTAACTTCCAGCCTGTCATTCTGATAGTATCTGTCAACGCCTACGGAATATAGTACTCTTACCTTAAGTCCTTTCATCAGAGCTTTCTCATTTATGGTTGCCCGGAACTTTATGGCATTCATTACATTGCCGTCGTCTTTGCTGAGTGCAAAGCGCAGGTGGCGGTTGGCCACCGTATATATCTCGCTTATTGTAAACTCGCCGTCAAACACTGGAGCTGGGAACCCCTCTCCCCAGGGACCTAGCGTTTCCAGATCTCTGGCAAAGGCTACACACAGGTGATCAGAAGGGAGCTCGCCGTCTGTTACCGTTTCCTGATCGGAAGCTTCTGAGATATGGTTTCTGGCAGCGCTGTCAAATAATGATCCGAAATATTCTATGTTTTCCTTTTTGATAGAGGCGCCTGCCGCCATGGCATGACCGCCAAAGCGCAGAAGTACTCCTGGAGCCTTGGAATCTATTTCCTGCAGGATTTCCGCAAGAGAAAAACCGGGAACCGATCTTGCAGAACCTGAAATGACGTCCCCTTCTCCTGAGAATACGAAGCAGGGGGCATTGAACTGATTTTTTATCCTTCCTGCTATCAGTCCGGCAACGCCTGAAATCCAGCTTGATCTGTACAATGTAAGAGCAGCTCTGTCTTTCTGCTTCTGGGCATCTTTCTGAGCCTCTTCTACTGATACTCTTTCGAAGTCCCCGCGCCGGCGGTTACAGAAGTCAAGCCGCTTTGCCAGTTCATAAGCGCGGGAGGAATCATCGCACAAAAGCAGATCCATGGCAGGATTGCCTTCAATTTTGATTCTGCCTGCGGCATTCAGCCTAGGACAGAGATCAAAGGATATATTCTGAACATCAAAAGTGGACAGTCTGAGCTTGCAGAATTCAATCAGCGCAAAAATTCCCACCTGACAGACACCTTTGCGGATTCTTCTGATGCCGGCCTTGATAAGGCGGCGGTTATTGGTATCAAAGGGAACCACATCCCCTACCGTGCCGATTGCCACCAGATCAAGAAGATTGGCTATATCCGGTCTCTTCATGTTTTTCTTTTTAAAATAGTTTCTCGAGGAGAGCTCGGCTCTTACTGCAATCAGCAGATAAAAACAGACACTGGCGCCGCACAGGGCCTTGGATTCAAATAAATCATCCTTTCTTTTGGGATCTACAATGGCATCTGCCACCGGGAGCTCATTTAGAGTCTCATGATGATCTGTAACCACCACGGTAAGTCCCAGCTCTTTGGCTCTGGCAATGGCCTCATTGCAGCTTATTCCATTGTCTACCGTCAGAATAAGCGACACTCCCAGTTCTGCATATTTTTCGACTACATTTACAGAAAGCCCGTAGCCTCCGTCATACCTCGACGGCACAAAATAGTCGACCATCATGGCGCCGAGCGCTTTGAGCCCGCGGACTCCCACGGCAGTTCCGGTAATACCGTCTACATCATAGTCACCTGCAACCAGGATCCGCTCGCCCTTTTCAATTGCGTCTGCAAGTAATTTGCTGGCCCTGTCTATATCCTTTAAGTCTCTGTAGTGCAGAAGTTCCTTTATGTCGCAGTCTATATCCTCTCTGCGTCTGATCCCTCTGCTGGCTAGAATCTGTCTTAACAGCGGATCAGGAATATACGGAGCCAGCTGACTATCGTCTACGTGTTTTCTTCTTACTATTTTCAATGCCACTGTCCTTTTTCTTCACATAGATATGATAGACCAAAATTCTGCTTTTCACACAACAGCTTAAAATTCATAAGGTTATTTTTACAGTTTGCTTTGTATGAGCTTATTTACATATTTATCTGCTAAAATATCACAGATCACCAAGAGATAAAGAAAATCGTGAGATACTCTGCGAATTATATATTCCAGCACCGTAGCCTGATACTGCTGCTCCCGTTAGTATTTCTAGCGCTGGGTTCCTATGCGCTAAACGACTATGGCCGTCACGAATTCACGCGTGACTTCAGTTCGCTGCTGCTGTCTTCAATTCGCTATATATTTCCAGGAGTTTTTGCTCTTCTAGTAGCACAGATGGTGCCTACCTTCTCACGCTTTGCTCAGACGCTGATTGTCCTGACAAGCTATATTACCCTGCTGCTTTTTACCCTCATCTACCTTCCCAGGCTGTTTAACTGCCCAAGTGTATGCGTATTTGCAAGCCTGTCGGCAACGCTGCCACTCCTGCCGGTACAGCATACCAAAAACCCGTCAGGAAGACCTCACGGACCGCTGGGGGTCATAAGCGCCTTAGCCGGAGCCTTTATTCTGCCCTGGATTGCCATTCTGGCCATAGCGATAATTGCAAGACTGCAGGACAGCTTTATCACCCTGATCTACAACGCCCAGTTTGTAGACTCGCTGTTATCCTGCATAGTTCCGCCGGCTTACTCCCTGCTGCAGACTTTCGGTTTCAACTCAATTATCAATACCATCGAACCGCTTCAGTTTGAAAACACCCACATTGATGCCATTATTAACGCCATAGTTTTAACCAACGTCATCTCTCTGCCTTCAATAATTCTTACGCGTTCGGTATTTGCCAAAAGAAGCAATGTGCGCATTTTCCTGGTATTCCTCGGGCTTATCACGCTGATAACCTCACATATCGGCTACTGCGTATCCATGGAGCTGTGTATTCTTGCTCTGTTCTTCCAGAGCACCTATTCCACGCTGCTTATCACCTCCTGCGCTCTGTATTTTGTTTCTATAATCTGCGACGCCAACAGTCTGAGTACTTTTTTCCTGCTGTATCAGCCGGATCTTGAGTTCAGACAGATCAATATACTAAAAGGCTCACCAGAAGAAATTCAGCTGGTGCTGCTGGCAATCGTGCTGCCGGTGCTGCTGCTTACTTTGAATATTTTTGCCAAAAGACATAACAGTCAGAAGCGTAAACAGCAGCTTAGAATAATTTCGACCGGTTTCTCCATTTCCAAAAACAGCAAGCCTGATCTGCTGGTCATTGCTCTTATAAGAGGCGTAGGCGGCTTAGGCAATATACACAGCATTGTAAGGCGCTCCCACACTATCTACATCAGGATCAACAATCTTCAGTCTGTAACCTACAGCTATCTGGCACAGGTATGCGGAACCAAGCCCTATTATGACAGGCGCAGCCATTCCTACGCCTGCGATCTCGGAGAACACAGCGCCTTCATTGAAGAGAGACTGTCCCGTTTTCTGAACTATAACTTTTCAGCCGCAAGAAAAGAGATCCCTCTTGCGCCAAGATTCAATATCGGAGATCTCGTGCAGGAAGAAAAATGACAAACAGCGAATCAAGCGAAGACTGGGTACAGGTCAAGGCCAGAACCGATGACAGAAACGCCGAAAAGGTATCTGATCTGTTAGAGTCAATGGGCTCTTTGGCCGTAACCTACATGGATGCCGAGGATACTCCTATCTTAGAGCCTCTCCCGGGAGAACACAGATTATGGCCTAATATCGAGGTTACCGGCCTTTTCGACAAAGGTACCGATCCTGAACCGGTCATCAACGCAGTAAAGGATCTGCTCGGGCAGTATGCTCCTGTTGCAAGTGTACCTCTGCACGAAAAGGACTGGATTAGAGCCTGGATGGATCAGTTCAAGCCGATGAAATTCGGCAGCCGTCTCTGGATATGCCCGTCCTGGCTGAAGGTTGAGGAAGAGAACAGCGTTGTAGTAAAGCTCGATCCGGGACTTGCCTTCGGAACCGGCACGCATCCTACCACTGCACAGTGCCTTACATGGCTTGACAGTGCTAATTTAAAGGGACTTAGAGTGCTCGATTACGGATGCGGTTCGGGGATTTTAGGTATCAGTGCGCTAAAGCTCGGGGCAGAGAGTGTTACCGGAGTGGATATCGATGAACAGGCTCTGATGGCTACCAAAGAAAATGCGCTTCGCAACGGCGTTGCCGACAGAATCAGTCTGGTGCTCGGCAAGCCGTCCCTGGAGCTTGAACCATTTCCGGTTACAGTTGCTAATATTCTGGCAGGACCTCTGGCTGCTCTTGAGCCGTATATTGCAAAATTCACTCAAAAGGACGGCAGACTGGCCCTGTCCGGTATCCTTACCGATCAGGCAGATGAAGTAATTGAAGCCTATTCAAAAGATTTTCGCATGGATCCTCCAAAATCTGTAGACGGCTGGGTGCTGTTAACAGGAATCAGGCTATGATCTTCTCAAATTTGCTATAAAAATTAGAGATTAAATAATCAGTGCTGTATAATTGAAAGGATTAAGTTGTTTAGGAGACTATCAATGACTACTATCCGCCCTAGAGAACGTTCTGCGATCATTAATTCTTTGCGTTCAGGAGTAACTCCCCGCACAGGTCTTGAGCATATTCAGGTAGGGCGAGTTAACGAGGTCAAAGCACTGATTGAGGATCTGGACAATATCTGTTCAGGCGGCAGTACCTTCCGAGTTATTGTGGGAGAATTCGGTGCCGGAAAAAGTTTCTTTCTGCAGTTAATCCGTTATATAGCCTTAGAAAAAGGCATGGTAGTCGTAAATGCCGATCTGTCTCCTGACCGCAGATTATATGCCTCCAACGGACAGGCAAGAAATCTATACAAGGAACTTACCCACAACCTGGCAACCAGAGCGCATCCTGAAGGCAACGCCATGGTTTCTCTTGTGGAAAAATTCATCACAGAGCAGAGACGCGAAGCTGATTCCACCGGAGATACGGTAGAAAACATCATAAAAAGAAAACTTGATTCTCTTACAGAACTTGTTGACGGATATGACTTTTCTCAGGTCATTGCAAAATACTGGCAGGCTTACAATGAAGGCAACGACTTCTTAAAAAGCTGTGTAGTCAGATACCTCAGAGGCGAATACTCAACAAAATCAGATGCCAAAAAAGATCTGGGCGTAAGATCCATTGTTGATGACTACAACGTTTACGATCACCTGAAATTACTCTCGCGCTTTGTCTGTCAGGCTGGATACAAAGGCCTGCTAGTCAATCTTGATGAAATGGTCAATCTGTACAAGCTGCCATCTCAGAGAGCAAGAAGCGCCAACTATGAGCAGGTACTTAGAATTCTCAATGACTGCCTGCAGGGAACCGCTGAAAATATCGGCTTTTTAATGGGCGGAACCCCTGAATTTCTGACCGATCCGCGCAAGGGTCTGTACAGCTACGAAGCCCTGAGATCGCGTCTTGCTGAAAACACCTACGCTACTATGGCCAATGTGGTGGATTACCACGGACCGATACTTGCCCTGAGCAGTCTGGCCCCTGAAGAAATATTCGTGCTTCTTTGCAATATTAGAAATGTGTTCGCATCTGGAGATAAGAGCAAATATCTAATACCAGACGAGGCAATTTCGGCATTTCTGGTTCACTGCAATCAGAACATCGGCGAAAACTATTTCAGAACCCCTAGAAATACCATAAAAAGCTTTGTCGATCTGCTTTCTGTAATTGAGCAGAATCCTGAGTTGAAGTGGGAAACCCTGATCGGCAATATCAAGATAAATAAGGAAGAAGAGGATTCTCTGGTTACCGTTGGCAAAAATGAAGGCCAGGATGATGAAGATGACGATGACGAGCTGACATCATTCACTCTTTAACCTTGAGATCATAAGCGCATGTCATCTGAGAAGTAACCATGGCTGATAGTACCAATACTTTTGATTTACTCGATATCAATCTAAAGAAATGGATCTATAAAAAAGGATGGCATGATCTTTTACCGATACAGAAAGCTTCCATCAAGCCAATTCTGGACAAAAAAAACGATCTGATTATTTCTGCCTCAACCGCCAGCGGCAAAACCGAGGCGGCCTTTCTGCCTGCCTTAACAGCGATAAATGCCGATCCTAAAAAAAAGGGGATCAGGATTCTCTACATAAGTCCGCTGAAGGCGCTCATTAACGATCAGTTCAGAAGACTTGAAGAAATAACCGAAGACATCAAAATAAAAGTAACGCCCTGGCACGGAGATATCTCGGCCAACAGAAAGCACAAGCTGGAGCAGTCACCAGAAGGCGTTATTCTTACTACCCCGGAATCCCTGGAATCACTGCTTATCAATCGCGTAGGCTGGCTCAGAGAATCCACCCAGAATCTGGACTACTTCATAATCGATGAGTTTCATGCTTTTATGGGAACCCAGAGAGGATACCAGCTGCAGTCGCAGCTCAACCGTCTGGATAATCTGGCAGGCCACAGGGTTGTCCGTATAGCGCTGTCAGCCACGTTTTCCGATGTGAATGCGGTTAAGTCATATTTAAGGCCGGGCAGCAACGTAAAATGCGAGCTCATTACAGGCAGCAAAGATCAGAAAGACACTCTGTCAGTGCAGATTAGAGGATATGATCTTACGCCAGAAGAAGGAGAGCTTGAAACCATCAAGAACCAGACGCTGCCTAAAGAATATGATCAGGTAGCCAAAGATATCTTCAGATTTCTGAGAGGTTCTACCAATCTGGTATTCTGCAACTCCAGATTCCTGACCGAGGCAATATCCACGGAACTGCAGAAACTCTCCCAGAAGAATTTTGTGCCCAATGAGTTTTTCCCGCATCACGGCTCACTGTCTAAAGATCTTAGAGAAAGCCTTGAGGCGCGCTTACAGGAAGGCAGACTGCCGACAACTGCCATTTGTACTGCCACTCTAGAACTTGGAATTGATATATCCGACGTGGCCAGCATTGCTCAAATTGAACCTCCAATGTCGGTAGCCTCAATGAGACAGAGACTTGGACGAGCAGGACGCAGAGATCACATTGCAGTACTGAGACTGTTTATTCCTGAATATACTCAGAGCACGCAGCTGCTAAAGACCCAGCTGTGTGAAGACACCTTCCTGTCTGTTGCTATGATAAATTTACTGCTGCAGAGATGGTATGAGCCACCAATGGAGCATGAGTATGCCTTCTCAACCTTACTGCAGCAGACATTATCAGTTATAGCCTCGTTTGGCAGTGTCTCTGCCAAAAATTTATACGAGCTTTTATGCAAATACGGACCATTCTCCATATGTACTCCAGAAATCTTCATGAAATTTCTCAAGGATCTAGGAGAAAAGGATTTAATTGTACAGCTGAATGACAAATCTCTGACTTTGGGACTGGAAGGAGAAAAGCTGGTTTCAAACTGGAATTTCTACGCTTCGTTTAAAACCCCGGATGAATACACAATCGAAAACGATAACAGGAAAATAGGAACAGTACCGCTAAACCAGCCGATTTCTATTGATGATACCTTTCTCTTTGCAGGAAGAGGCTGGAAGGTTGTCTAT
>DMTG01000317.1 GCA_003477345.1 Succinivibrionaceae bacterium
TTCCCGCTCATTTAAATTGTAATAACCTGCATTTCTGGTAAACCAAAATAAAAAGGCTCCAGCCGCCTAAGCGAGTGGAGCCTTTAAAGAGGGAATACGCTTATCTTAAAGTGATAAACAGATCTGAATTGCCTCTTCTGATACGTAGAGCGGTGATTTTACCCTTGCTCTTTGCGAGCAGTGACTTAAGCTCGCTTACGTTCTTGACCGGAGTACGGTTTACAGCAGTGATCACATCGCCGTTCTTAAGACCGAACTTGGCGGCTGTTGATCCTGGTGTTACAGAGTTTACAGTAACACCGCCGTCTTTGGCGTTGCTCAGAGAGGCACCGTCGAAGGCTGGAGTCATTTCACTGGCATCATCTGAGGACAGAGACTGCTCACTGTCTTCACCAAGTTTTACGGTAATATTCATATCTCTGCCGTCGCGGAATACGCCCAGCTCAACCTCGCTGCCGGCTCTCTGGGTGGCAACCTGAGCTCTTAACTGACCGAAGGATTTTATTTCCTTGCCGTTGACGCTGGTAATAATGTCGCCTGACTTGATACCGGCTTTTTCAGCTGCACTGCCTTTCATGACTTCATTGACGAAGGCGCCGCTGTTCTTGGAGTAGCCGAAGCTCTGAGCCAGATCGGCGTTGAGCTCTGAACCGGTGATTCCTAAGAAGCCGCGCTTGACTTCACCGTATTTGTGGATCTGTTCGGTAACATTCTTGACCATGTTGGATGGAATGGCAAAGCCGATACCGATATTGCCGCCGTTAGGTCCTAAAATTGCTGTGTTGATGCCGATAAGCTCGCCCTTGATATTCAGAAGCGCACCGCCTGAGTTGCCGGAGTTGATGGCTGCATCGGTCTGAATGAAGTTCTCAACGTTCTCGATGTTAAGGCCGGTTCTGCCTAAAGCGGAAATAATGCCGGAGGTTACGGTCTGGCCTAAGCCGAAAGGATTGCCGATGGCGATGGCAAAATCACCAACCTGCAGCTCGTCGGAGTTGGCCATGGAGATTTCGGTCAGGTTTGAAAAGTCCTTGAGCTCTAAGAGCGCAAGATCGGTATGCTGATCGGCGCCGAGCTTTTTAGCTTCGAACTGTCTGCCGTCTGAGGTTGTAACCTTGATGTCTTCAGCGTTGTCGATCACGTGGAAGTTGGTGACTACCAGTCCTTTTTTGGCATCGATAATCACGCCGGAGCCTAAGGCTCTGAACTCCTGCTGACGCTGCTGCTGTCTGCCGAGTTCTGGGAACATGAAGAGGAATTCTTCAGGAAGCTGGAAGCCCTGACTTACTGCTTTCTTTCCTTTTACATTAATGTTTACCACCCCTGGCAGCACCTGCTTGACCATCGGGGCTAAGGAAGGAGTGCTTTCCTGGTTCATCATTTCGCTAAGAAAAGGAGCTGCCGCCTGAGCGCTGGTGGCAAGAGCAACACCAGAACTTACAGCTATCACAGCTGCTGTATACTTAAGGCCTTTTAGCATAAGTCATAATCTCCCAAAATAAATTTCTGTTATGGAGCCGAAGCTTTATCTCTTTGACAGATATTATGTGAAATAGTTCACATTTTTTTATCTGCAGAATATAAACAGTAAGCGTATAACTTAATAAGTGTAGTCAGAAAGGAAATTTTCAAGACTATGTTTTAAAAAAATTTCTTTATTTCTGAGACTACAGCCATAGATGCAATTTTCTTTTTATAAACTTAGCGGGGACTGAGCGCTAGCATAAAAAAATTCAGCATTCAGGCCTTTTTGTGCACCGATTTTTAACGCAGGAAAAAAAATTAATTTGAGCAGATACTCAAAACTGTAGTCAATGTCTCACCAATCAGTGTCGGGATCGTCTAACATACATTTCGAACTCATACGTTTTAGCATTTAACGTAATAGCTTGCGTATGAACGATGCAGTGTAGCGTCAAATACAATTTATTAAAAAACGCCATTTCTGTAATTACAAATATATAGGAGCTTATCCATGTTTAAGAAAGTAGCAATTGCCGCAGTAGCAGCAGCCATGCTGGCATCCTCTGCAGCTCAGGCTGACGACTTCCCAACCCGTGCCATTACCATCGTATGCCCATGGGGCGCAGGAGGCGGCTCTGATGCTCAGGTTCGCTTTATAGCAGGCTTAATGGAAAAAGAATTAGGACAGCCGGTTAAGGTTGAGAACAAGACTGGCGGCGGCGGTGCTGTAGGCTGGTCCTTCATCGCCAAGGCAAAGGCTGACGGTTACACCTTAGGTCAGCTGACTGCTGAACTTGCCATGGATCACTGGATCACTCCAGCTGTTAAGGTAAGCTACAAGGACTTCGATCCTCTGGCTCTGATGAACGAAGATCCTGCCGGCATTACCGTAAGCGCAACCGCTCCATACAAGACCTATGACGAGTTTGTAAAATACCTGAAGGACAACCCGGGCAAGGTTCGCGGTGCAGCTACTTCTGTAGGCGGCATCTGGCACGTTGCTATGGGCAAGTGGCTGGAGACTATCGGTCTGCCTGTAAATGCCATTACCTATATCCCAACCTCAGGTTCAGCTGAGTCCTATAAGGAAATGGCTGCCGGCGGTGTAGATGCCTGCTTCCCATCCTTAGCAGAGTCTGCCACCATGTATCAGACCGGCAAAGCAGTAGGTCTTGCTGTTATGTCAGACAAGCGCGATCCTAAGTACCCTGATATTCCTACCGCCAAGGAATTAGGTGCTGACGTTCAGGTTGGTACCTGGCGCGGCATCGGACTTCCTAAGGGAGTTCCTGCTGATCGCAAAGAGAAGCTCATGACCGCTTTAAGAAATGCCTGCAAAGATCCTTCCTACCTCAAGTTCATGGAAGAGAGAGGCTTTGGCATCAAGTATCTGGAAGGCGATGATTTCTACAAGTACATGGAGAAGTCAGATGCTGATTTAGGCGGTGCTCTGAAGGCTCTTGGTCTTGCCAAGTAATCTTCTCTGAAATAAAGCCACCAGCTCTCCACAACTGGTGGCTTTTACGTAATAATATAAACAACAAAAGGCAAAAGTCATGAGATTTCACGACTGTATTCTAGGCCTGGTGATTTTCATATCTGGTCTTCTTATCTGCTCTGTTGCGATAACCTTTCCTGATCAGAATGACGGCAAACCAGGTCCCTGGCTCTTTCCTACCGTACTATCGCTAATTTTTTCACTGACAGGAATTCTGCTCTTCATCAAGGGAGCAAGAAGCTTCAAAGAGCATCCGCTGGTAAGCATCAACAAGAATATTTCACCTGCAGGTGTATTCAATATTTTTGTTGTGGTAGCTCTGGTAGTATTTTACGTTATGGCCTCCGAGTTCTTAGGATTTCTTATCTGTATGGAACTGGTCATGCTGGTACTGATGCTGCTTTTAAAAACCAGACCTGTTGTTGCTGTTATCGCCTCAGCCGTGGCAACCCTCGCAGTCTACTTTATTTTCGCAAAGTGTCTGCTGGTGCCGCTGCCTGAAGGTCTGTTCTATTTCTAGGAGGCTTTGACATGTTTGATTTTGCAACCATGTATCAAGGGCTCATGATGGTGCTGGACCCATACGTAATCATGGTAGTCGTCTGTTCAGGGCTTTACGGTCTGTTCATCGGCGCCATGCCTGGCCTTACCGCAACCATGGCGGTCGCTCTGCTGGTTCCTATTACCTTTTATATGGAAGCTGTGCCGGCTATCGCCTCGATTATCACCATGTCGGCCATGGCCATTTTTGCAGGCGATCTGCCAGGAACGCTTCTGCATATTCCAGGTACTCCGTCCTCGGCGGCCTACTGCAATGACTCCTATGCGCTTGCCAAGCAGGGCAAAGCCTCGCTGGTACTGGGCATCGATCTGGTGCTCTCTGCCCTGGGCGGTCTGTTCGGCTCTGTAGTACTGCTGACTATGGCTCCGCTTTTAGCCGAAGTTGCCCTGCAGTTCTCCTCCTTTGAGTTCTTCTGGCTGGCGGTTTTAGGTCTGTCCTGTGCGGTGCTGATTTCAAGCGGCTCACCCCTCAAGGGACTTATCTCTCTGATGATTGGTCTGCTCGCCAACTGCGTGGGCATGGATATAACCTTAGGCTTCCCGC
>DMTG01000229.1 GCA_003477345.1 Succinivibrionaceae bacterium
ACTGTTCATGCTGAACTAGAGTTACATGAACGCGAGAGTCTAATACCCCGTCAATCTTGGAAAAGGTATCTGACAGTTCCTGAGACAGAGCAAATGCAAAACGGGCCTGTTCCTCAAGCTGTGAGGAAATCATGGACTCACCGGAGAACACCGTTCCAAGACTCTTAAATGATGTTCTTGGTAGGGAATTCTCCTTAATAATATCTAGTGCTCTAACCATGTCCTCGTGCTCAACAGAGACATGATATACACCTTTTCCATCACTTACCTTTTCGGCTACAACCCCGCGTCTTAGCAGAGCCGACAACATCTCATTGGCATCTTTTTCAGAGATCCCCGAATAAAGTGTTTCCTTACATCCCGCCAGAAACAGGGAAAATAATACAAGCGAAATAACCGCGAATTTTTTCATAATTATTTCTTTACTTCATCTCTAGGATCAAGCAGACTCTAACAAAGATGCTCCAGTCTCTGAAGTTTAGCTATCCTAAAAAAATACAGCACCATTTACGTTATGTTATTTAGAAAAATTATAATAAGTCGTTTGCAAAAATTCAGTCGGAAGTTATAGAAAATAAGAGGCTTCACGCATAATCCTATGAAAAATATGAAACCACCTGTTTTGATATTCTACTCTTGCCAAAACAAAAGGATTCCTACTGCATAGACTAATTACAAGCATGCTTTTATGGCTCCCTTATCAGGTTCACCAAACTGCAAGTCGTCTAGAACTGCTGTTGCTCTAGATCAAAACAAGCCTCACTGCCGATAAGGACAAGTCCTACCCTTTTGAGGCATTATAATACAATGATTAGCACCTTATACTCCAACCTAAAGGACGTGGTACAAGCGCCTTTTTTGTTTTTACCAATCTTATGCACGAGGCCTCAAAAAAGAAATTAAAAGCTTAAGAAACCTTCTGCGCCAGACTCTTAAGCATATCAGTCATTGATTTGGTAATGTTAGAGACGGTTTCAACCATGGCATTATACTGACCAAGCTGAAACTGCAGCATAATCATATCTTTCTGCTGATCTCCAGATCCACCATTGGATACCTGTGCAATTGCAGATTCTAATGAAGCCTTCTGCTGATCCATTCTATTCTGTAAAGCAGAAATACCTAGTGATGCAAGATCCATAGTAACCCCCGTTTAAATCCATACTAGAGCAAATCAGCTCTGCTCGTTGCAGATATCAACAGCAGCATCAACTGCATTCTTTAAAGCCGAAAGCTTTTTAAAAGTTACAGAATCCAAACCTTCATCCAAGGACTTTTTCAGGTCAAAAGACCATTTTGAATACTCTTTTCCTAAATTATAAAAGGCTTGCTTATCTTTTTCTTCCCAGGCCTTAAAAACGTCGTTCTGCCCTAGATTGTAATTCATAATGACATCCTTATATTCTATCTGTCACCTATCTGCACTGTTATCCATAAACTGTTTGGCAGTTAGTGCCTCAGGAGAGCTCTTGTCTCTAATCCTGCTGTAGATGTTTTCTGCTTCTTCAAGGTTATGCTGTAGGCTCAACGAAATAACCTTAAGGGAAAGAGTATCATCATCTTCTGACAGTTCACTGAGAATGCTCTCAGCTTCCTTAAACTCGTCAGTAACGATTTTGGAAAAAGCAAAACCCAAAGATGCTGCTCTCATATCAGGGTCATACTCCAAAAGGTTTTCAAAAACTTTCCGCGCGTTGTATACATCACCATTCATGCAGGCGACCATACCAAGCTGAACCAGCATTGAAACATCATCCTTAGATTGTGTGGTTCCCATATTTTTTCCTTTTTTCTACTTGAGCTGCAATTCCTTAACTTCATTACCTTTGGTCAGAACGACCTTTTTCAAATCAATGGAAGTAACAACATATCCAGAAGGAAGAACACCGCCCTCAAAGTACTTTCTTCCATTCTTGAGTGTAATGAATCTCATTGGCTTCATTGTAACACTAAGTATAGATAGTTCTTCATTCTGCATCTGTCCCATCGCATCTGAGCCAGGCGAAGCTTCACTTAAAGAAGATTCCTTTTCATCTGATGAAGCACTCTGCTCGACGGTCTCGGTTCCTTCAATACGTTCTACACTTGCGCTTGCCTTAGGATCATAGCGGGTGAACAGCAATGGTATGCCAAGTTTTTCTGCTGTCTTATATCTTGCAGTCTCAAGAGCATTCTCATCCTCAAGAGTTGTTCTTCCCTTGTAAAAAACGCTCCCCTTTCCCAGAACGAGCTGAATGTCATGAACGCCTTGCTTCAGGCAGTTGGCTTTTAATTCACTTTCAAGCTCACTTCTGTATACAATTCTACCTCTAAGTCTGTCCTTGTAGCGAGGCTCCATGGCATTAAAGGCTTCAGCCTGAGTATAGGCATCTGACATATAGCCATCAACACCGATTTTTCCATCTTCAAGATAATGAGCACGCACCAAATATCCCAATGCGGAGAAATCTCGTTCCACTCCTAAAATCTCATCATCACGAACATCTACATTCAGGTTCAGGGTTGTCGTAAGTGCTGGCAGACTCTCAATGAGTTTGGCAAATCCTGACTTTGATTCGACAGAACCATTCAATTCAATAATTCCATCCTTAACTTCGGTACTAAGATCATTAAAACCATTGTCCTGTATGCTTTTATTCAGTGCCGCCAGATCATTCTCAATAGAATCTTCATTAAAAAATATGGTTGAACCAAACATCAGACATACGAGCAGAATCAACAGCAAGACACCGCTGAACAATGTTATAGCAATAGAACTCTTATCTAGGGATTGTACCGAGTTCGCAGCCACTTCATCTGCTGCGTTCTCTGTATGAGTCTCGCTTGCACTTTCAGAAGAATGATCACCTTCTTTAATCGCTGCATTAACGTTATCCTCTTTGTGATCTTTATCTTCTGAGGAATCAGCAGGAGTCTGCTCTGCTGCAAATGTCGGCTTAAACCATGGACCTCTGATAGTAGAAAGTCGATAAGAGATCAGGGTATCGCCTAGAAGAATGAAGGTGCCACTCTCCCACTTAAGCTGTCCTGGCTCGACAGACTGCCCATCCACTTTAGCCTTATCGTGCAGATTAATGGTGATCTCAGATGAGGTAATCTCAATTTCAGCTGCACTGATTCCCATTTCCTCATCAGAGAAAATAAGATCATTCTCAATTCCCTTACCAACCTTATATCTCCCTGGTTTTAAATCAAAAACCAGACCGTTATGAGGTCCAGAGAACACCTTAAAGGTGTATGAATCAGCCATATCGTTATTCTGCTATCAGTA
>DMTG01000060.1 GCA_003477345.1 Succinivibrionaceae bacterium
GCTGATATAGTTTTAAATTAGTGGGGTTCTGAATAGTTACACGGCAGGACTTATGAGAGTTGCTGAGAAAGGCTATACAGGAAACGACAGAAAGACAGTGTAAAGACACTGAAGGCAGCAATTAAATAGTACAGTTATTGCTGTCAGAGTTTTCAGCTTTCAAGTGCAGGCAGAACTGCACTTACAAAAAAGCCGGGCAGTACAGCTCGGCTCTTTTGGAAATCCTCCAGGGATTAGACCTTCTCGCGAATACGAGCAGCCTTGCCTGAACGATCGCGTAAGTAGTAAAGCTTAGCACGACGTACGTCACCGCGACGGGTTACTTTTACAGAAGCAATCAGTGGGGAGTGAGTCTGGAATACACGCTCTACGCCTTCGCCTGATGAAATCTTGCGAACGGTGAAAGAAGAGTTCAGACCACGATTGCGCTTAGCAATAACGTTGCCTTCGAATGCCTGCAGACGGGTCTTTTCACCTTCTACAACACGTACTTCAACGCGAACAGTGTCACCTGGGTTGAACTCAGGGATATCAGTACGAATCTGCTCTTTTTCCAGAGCGTCAATGATTGGATTGCTGGCCATAGTTGATACCTATCAAAAAATAAACTAAATCAGTTCATATTGCGCTGTTCAAGATAAGTCTTAAGCAGCTGTAATTCTTCTTTACTAAGCTCACGGTTTTCTAGCAGATCGGGCCTTCTTTCATAAGTACGCCCCAGCGACTGCATCAAACGCCACCTGCGGATTCTTTCATGATCGCCGCTCATCAGTACCTCAGGCACCTTAAGACCGTCTATGGTCTCAGGCCTCGTATACTGAGGAAAATGCAGAAGCCCCTGTGCAAAGGTGTCTTCTTTGGCATTGCGGAGATCGCCCAGAACCCCGGGAACCATCCGTGAAACCGCATCGATGATACACATGGCAGGAAGTTCACCCCCTGACAGAACATAGTCACCGACACTAACCTCCAGATCGACTTCAGTCTGAAGGACGCGCTCATCGATTCCTTCGTAGCGTCCTGCTACGAGGATCATGGCCCCCCAACTATGGAATTCTGTGACCAGAGAGTGAGTCAGCTGCTCTCCCTGAGGAGACATGCAGACAACTTTAGTACCCTGAGGAGCCTGTGCTCTGGCGGCGTTAATCGCATCGCGCAGAGGCTGTACCTTCATCAGCATTCCAGGACCGCCGCCGTACGGCTTGTCGTCCACGGTCTGATATTTGTCCAGTGTAAAATCCCGAGGGTTGAAAGCGTGAACTTCGATAAGTCCGTTTTCACATGCTCTGCGGGTTACACCTGACTTAGTTACAGCAGCAAACATCTCAGGGAAGAGCGAAACTACACCAAACCACATTGTTAGTAATCTTCGCCCCACTCCACCCAGATTGTCTTAGAGGAGAGATCAACCTTCTTGACAATCGGGCCTGCGACATAAGGAATCAGTCTTTTTTCGGCTTTTCCTGATGCCAGGTGGTCAGAGGGAGACAATTCCATTATAGGACTGGCTCCGTGATCCCAAATTCTCGACACTTTGCCGAGCTTTACGCCTCCAATGCCTATTACCTCACAGCCTATCAGATCTATAAGATAAAATTCATTCTCGGCGACAGGTGGCAGGCTTGAGCGCCTGATCCCTATTTCCATGCCAGTTAAGAGTGCTGCCTCTTCCCTGACATTGACTCCAGAGAATCTTACAATGAAGATATCTCCGTGAGTCTGCCAATCTTCAACCTGGATCTCACGCCATTGCGCCCCGCGACGGCGGATAAACCATGGCGAGTAGTCAAAAAGATCCTCAGGTTGGGCTGTGTAAGATTCTACTTTTATGTATCCTCTTACTCCGAAAGTCGACATCAGTCGACCCATCGGTCGCGGAAAATCATCTGCCATATCAGCAGAAACAGCCATTAAGCCTGAGCTTCAGCTTCTTTTGCCTTAGCCTCTGCCTCGGCCTTAGCCTTCTTGGCAGCTACTTCAGCGTTGTGCTTGTCTTCTTTATATTTGGCAAATGCCTCAGCACCCATCTCATTTTCCTTGAGAAGACGCTTTACACGGTCAGATGCCTGTGCACCCTGGGAAATCCAGTGATTGATACGTTCAACGTCCAGGCGCAGACGAACTTCCTTACCGGTTGCAATTGGATTGTAGAAACCAACCTGCTCAATGAAACGGCCAGAAACTGCAAAACGAGAATCTGCAACTACTACATGATAAAAAGGACGCTTTTTTGCACCCATGCGATTTAAACGAATGACTACCATTTCGCTAATACCTTTATTTAAAATAAAAAAAGATAACTCTGTTTAAAGAGAGTTACCACAAATACAAAACAGTCGTGCTATTTTACACATTTTCTGA
Source organism: Succinivibrionaceae bacterium (assembly GCA_003477345.1). GTDB lineage: Bacteria > Pseudomonadota > Gammaproteobacteria > Enterobacterales > Succinivibrionaceae > Succinivibrio. Next base: position 2,362 of record DMTG01000060.1, read on the forward strand.
TAAATTGCAAGAACTGATTGCAAATATAGCGCGTCTGCTTTGCTTTATAATCAGCAAAAAATAGGCTTTTACTGCAGAAACTTTAAAAAGAGCCTCTGCAGCTTAACTATCTAACGGCCAAACATGCCAGGGCCACCCGGGAAGTTTCCGCCGCCAAAGCCCCCTAAGCCGCCCATCATGCCTTTTACCGCACTGGCCATCTTGCGGATTCCGCCCTTACCCATCTTTTTCATCATTTTCTGGGTAGTGGTGAACTGACGCAGAAGTGAATTTACCTCATGCACCTCAACTCCGGCACCTGCGGCTATACGCTTCTTGCGTGAGCCTTTGATGATTTCAGGATTGCGGCGTTCTTTCTTGGTCATGGAGGTGATTATAGCCTCCATATGGGCAAGCGCCTTGCCGTTGACGGCCTCCTGAATCTTATCAGACATGGCGCCCATACCAGGCAGCTTGTCAATAAGACCGGCCATGCCGCCCATCTTCTTCATCTGCTGAAGCTGATCGAGGAAATCATCAAAAGTGAAGCCTTCGCCGCTCTTGATTTTATTGGCCATTTTCTTGGCCTGTTCTAAATCGGTATTGCGCTGCAGATCTTCAATAAGGGAGAGCAGATCGCCCATATCCAGAATTCTGGAGGCAATGCGATCAGGATGAAACGGCTCTAAGGCTGAGATCTTCTCGCCCATACCGATGAACTTGATAGGTTTACCGGTAATTTCACGTACCGACAGAGCCGCACCGCCGCGGGCATCACCGTCGGCCTTGGTTAAGATCACGCC
>DMTG01000136.1 GCA_003477345.1 Succinivibrionaceae bacterium
ACGCAGGTCTTTCTGAAAACTACACCATGCTGTACACCAAGTCCCTGCTCGATTTTATTTCCGGGATCATGCTAGGCGCCATCATGGGGATCGGAGTCTTAGGCTCAGCAGCCTTTACCCTTATCTTTCAGGGCGCTATCGTATTGTGTGCCCAGCTCATAGCACCATTCATGTCTGATCTGCTGATATCTGAGCTTTCTGTTACCGGATGCGCTCTGATTCTGGCCATCGGTCTTAATATGCTGAAAATTACCAGCTTAAAGGTGCTGAACTATATTCCGGCTCTGTTAATAGTCCCGCTGGCAATTAAGATTGTGGATGTTTTCGGGATCAGCTGACAGCGTCAGGAGTGGTTATAATCAATTCAATCAGTACTGCCACCGGCGCTGTCTATAAAGTTAACTGCCAGAAGACATCAGTCTTTCAAAAGAGATAGCGCCGATTACTTCCTGTCTCCAGGAAGACAGCAGTTTTGGAGCTGCGCCGTAATGCAGCGCATAAAAGTAATCATTCAAAAGCCTTTTCTGTTTTAAAAGCTCCGGTGATATTCCGGCTTTAACACAGCAGCTTTCAACCAGATGCTTTAATCGCCTGTAGGCATCTTTGTATTCACCCTTAGAGGAGAAATAGTCATAAGGCAGCCTGACAGCTTCATCTGGCTGTCTGTCGGCCTGCTTAACCCAGTCTAAGACCATAGTGCCGTACTGTCTTATAGCGCCCCATTTCATGTGGCACTCTGCCAGATCGTGGCTGTTCTGCGGTTTTTCTCTTGCAATTGAACACAGTGCACTGGTTGTTATGATCCGGTTTAAGGCCTCATCATGCCCTACTGCAAATTCAAGCCGCCTGCTGCACAGAAACTTTAATCTTTTAAGTTCCTTTTCATTTAAAGTACCGGCGCCGGCTATATTAAGATAGGCCTCATCTAAAGAAGGTCTGCTTGAATATCTTAAAAGAATTTCCTGCATTTCAGACTTCAGCCAGCTAAGCTTGACAGGGCTTATGTCCTGCATCAGACAGTCATAGAGATCTTTAAGATAGAAAACATCCAGTACCGAGTATTCAAGCTGCTCTCGGGTCAAAGGTCGCTGCGACCAGTCAGATCGGGTCTCGCTCTTTTCAAGTTCAATTTCCAGAAATTCCTTAACGCAGCTTCTAAGGCTGAAGGCCGTAGATTTTTCGGCAAATCCGCACATGGTCTGGATGTCTATGCAGTTTTCAGGACTCAGCCTTGAAAGCTGATATTCCCGGGCTAAATCTGCGAGGATCTCTATATCCTCAGAGCCAGAGAATACCAGCACTGTAGCCTTAGTAAAAAGCAGCGCCTCGATAACCTTGCGGATATCAGTTTTTACCGGATCAGCAAGATAAGTTGTGCCATCGATGCAAAGCTGCGCAAGACACAGTTTTGGATAGTAGGTGACAACCCTGAGAAACTCGGTGTCCAGAGATATAAAATCACAGGCCTCAAGGGCAGCTATTTTTGATGAGAGTTCTAAAACCGCAGGTTCGTTATCCACAAGCAGAAAATCAGCAGACATTCACATAATCTCTTTAATAATCATTCTGTAAAAAAGGCTCATTGATGTACTCAACGAGCCTCTATTATACAAACAGTACTTTTTTTATAAAGTCTATTTAGGCAGATACAGCTGAGGATTTACCGAAGTGCCCTTCTTTCTGATTTCAAAATGCAGCTTTACCGAATTTGAATCAGTAGAGCCCATACGTGAAATCACCTGACCGCGTTTAACGCTCTGCCCTTCTTTCACCAGCAGACTGTCGTTGTGCGCATAAGCAGACAGATACTCGCTGTTATGATTGATAATCACCAGATTTCCATAGCCTCTTAAGGCGTTACCGGCGTATACCACCTTGCCGTCTGCAGCCGCCATGACATTCTGTCCGCGACTTCCTGATATATCTATACCGTTGTTGGCATGTTCACCAATAGAGGCAAAATTCTTGACCACTTTACCCTGAGCAGGCCAGCGCCAGACAACCCCGCCTACGGTTCTGGTTTTACCTGGAACCACCTGGATAGGCTCCTGGGTTAACTCTTCATTGGCAACTACGGTACTCTGGCCCTTGCTGTCAATGATTTCAGTCTTCTTGGCCACAACAGTATCTTTAAGGCTGGCGGTCTTGACGTTCTTTGTCTTGTTATCTGTGCTGTCTGAAGCTTTGGCACTTGTCGTGGCAGCAGGTATTACAATGGTGCTTCCGCGCTTTAAGTAGTAAGGCGCCTTTAATTTATTGGCAGCTACTATATCTGCAACCGGCACAGAAAACTGTCTTGATACAGAATTTACCGAATCCCCGGTCTTGACCACATACTTCTGAGAAGTTTTTCGAGAGCCTGCCGCTGCCGTCTGAGGCTTAGGCTCGGCCTTCGGGGCAGCCTGGACTGTGTCGGCAATCTTTAAAACCTGACCTGTTTTGATATTGTAAGGCTTGGCAATGCCGTTGCGTCTGGCAAGCTCTCTGAGATCCTGTCCGTAGCGGAAGGCAATTGAGTACAGCGTATCTCCCTGCTGCACCTTGTAGGTGCCCGAATCTGCTCCTGCAACTTCTGAATATGGTCTTATACGCGACGAGGCTTTGGCGGTTGCATTTCCCTGTCTGACTCTAGAGGTGGCATTTCTGCCATAGTGTCTGCTGCCCACGACTCTCCCGTGAGAGGAAGTTGCATCCACTACTTCTATATTAGGATTGTATTGTGTCTGGCAGCCTGTAAACAGCGCTGCTGCACATATGCCGATGAGGAAACCATGTATCCTTGTCATATAATATTCAGCCTTATCTTGTCAGTCTGTTAAGCGGTTTTCGCGCAGGTAGCGGCGCATCACCTTTCCTATAGGCGATTTGGGCAGCCGAGGCACAAATTCAACCTTTTTGGGCAGTTTATAGCCGGTAAGAAAGCGACGGCAGTATTCAATTATTTCTTCTCTTGTCAGCGAATTGTCCTTTCTTACAATAAATAATTTTATAGCCTCACCCGTAGCTTCAGATGGTACGCCGATACAGGCGCATTCTTCAACCTTGGCGTGCCGGCTTACTATGTCTTCTATCTCAGAGGGGAAAACATTAAATCCGGAAACCAGAATCATATCCTTCAGTCTGTCAATGATTTTTATGTAGCCGCCTTCCTTCCAGACAGCAATGTCGCCGGTTCTGAGCCATTCTCCGTCTCTGACCTTGCGGTTGTCCTCTTCATTCTTGAAATAGCCTTTCATGACCTGAGGACCTTTAAACTCCAGCTCTCCTGGTGTATCCAGATCCCAGATTGGCTCACCCTGCTGGTTAATAATCCTCGCATAGGTAGATGGCAGCGGAACTCCAATGGTTCCGTTGAAATCCTGTCCTACATTGCAGTTGACGCAGGTAACTGGAGAACATTCCGTTAGACCGTAGCCTTCCATGATAGGCACCCCG
>DMTG01000292.1 GCA_003477345.1 Succinivibrionaceae bacterium
TGGCAAAAGGAGAATAGTCCGTTCTCTAAAATTCAGACTGTGCCTGATACTGTCAGTTATCGCCGCAGTCTTCGCCGGCTCGGTCAGCCTGCATAACTATCATGTCTCCATGGAGCGTGCCGCCATTTATGTTGACGAGGAACTCTCCCAGATTGCAGGCGTGATTGTAAACTACAGCCTGCTGATCCCCAAACGCTGGCAGGGACCTACCTTCAGAAACGGCAGGATTGTAATGCCGCACGGTATGATGCATCATCAGGAATCCTCGATGCATCGCATTCCGTCTTTAAACGATCTGTTTGAACAGCACCGCGACATCATCATAGCTCCGCTGTTTTCGCCGCCAGGGGAGGTGTTCTATTTTCCTCTGGGAATTGATGACGGCTTTTACACTCTGCTTATCAATGACAACCGTGTACGCGCCATTGTGACCACCAATCACGAAAATATCCGCTTCGTGGTGGCAAGGCCTTTGTCAATTATTGAAAGCATGGTAAACCGAGCCATGTGGACCTCTCTTTTAGAGTTTGCCGTGCTGCTTTTAGTGTTTCTGCCAACTCTGATAATCATCGTAAATGTCATGCTCTCCCCGGTAAACCGCATGGCCAAAGGCATCTACAAGCGCCGCGAAAATGATTTTCGCCCTCTGACAGGTAAAGTGCCCTCAGAGCTTGATGCTTTCCTCGATGCTTTAAACCGCCTGTTCAAAAAAACCAGTGTCAGCCTGCAGAATGAGCGCCGTTTTATCGCCGATGCCGCGCATGAGCTCAGAACTCCGCTTACAGCGCTCTCGCTTCAGATTGACTCTTTTGATCTGACCAAACTGGACAGGGAAGATGCCGCCAAACTTAGTGAGCTTAAGAAAACTATCAGAAGACAGCGCGATCTCACCAACGATCTGCTGACGCTGGCCCGCAGTCAGTGCCAGAGCGGGCACAAGGAGGAGAGCTTTTCTGTAAAAGATCTCTATATTGAAATCCTCGAAGAGCTAGGGCCTCTTGCCGACAGCAGAAACATTGATTTCGGTCTGGACGGTGAGGTTAACGCGCAGCTTGTAAGCGACAGAGGCATTGTAAAAACCATTGTCTACAATCTGTGTTCAAATGCTCTAAAATATACACAGGAAAACGGCAGGTGCGATCTTAAGTGCGAAGTGTTAAAAGACCGGGTCAATCTCATCGTAAGCGACAACGGTCCCGGCATTCCTGAAAAAGAACTCAGGAAGGTCTTTGAACCGTTCTACAGAGTGGACGGTGATCGCGCTAAAACTGTTGGCACAGGACTGGGGCTTGCGATTGTCGAGACCTCCTGTGTGGAAATCGGGGCACAGATTTTGCTTGAGAACCAGAAATCAGGCGGTCTGAAAGCCACTGTTGGAATTTTGACTGCCGCATAATAGTAGCTTTAATCCAAAAAGCGGTGATCTGGAGCTAGCATGGCCGACGAAGAGAAAACAGAACAACCGACTGGAAAAAAACTTTCCGATGCCCGCAACAAAGGCCAACTGCCTCGCTCCAAAGAGGCCGGTACCTTTTTTGTGCTCATGTCAGGCGTGATAAGTCTGTGGGTCTTTTCTTCCATGCTCGCAAAGGGCATGCGGCAGGTGATGCTCAACAGCTTTACCCTTACCAAGGAGCAGGCCTTTACGGTCGATGAGATGCGGCGAATCTTCATTCAGGACATACTCTCCATTGCGCCCCCCATTCTGCTCATTGCGCTGATAGTTGCTGTCTGCGCCTTCATCGGCAATGTGCTGATAGGCGGCTACAACTTCTCAACCCAGGCGCTGACGCCTAAATTTTCCAAGCTCAATCCTATAAGCGGCATTAAGCGCCTCGTAAGTCCTAATTCACTTATCGAACTCGTCAAGGGCATAGCCAAGGTGGCCTGCATAGGCTCCATCTGCTACTTCATGCTTTCAGGCAAGGTAGATGCAATTCTGCGCCTGTCCTATATCGATCCTATGAGCGCGATAAGTGAAGCGATTTCCATGCTGTTTTTCATCATGCTCATAGTGGTCTGCGCCATGATCCCCATCGTCATGATTGATGTTCCTTTCCAGAAATGGAATTATATAAGACAGCTCCGAATGACCAAGCAGGAAGTTAAGGACGAGTACAAGAACACGGAAGGCAACCCGCAGATCAAAAGCAAGATTAAAAGCATGCAGTTTCAGATGGCCGCAAGACGCATGATGAAAAATGTGCCAACCGCCGACGTGGTAGTAACCAACCCTACGCATTACGCCGTGGCGCTCAAATATGATCCGGACGGTCCTACTGCGCCTTTAGTGGTAGCCAAGGGCGTGGATGAAATTGCCGAAAAGATTAAAGAGATTGCAAGAGAGAGCGGGGTGCCGGTGATTCCTATTCCGCCGCTGGCGCGTTCTCTGTACTATACGACAGAACTTGATACTCCTATCCCGAGAGGCCTGTTCAAGGCCGTGGCCCATGTGCTGGCCTGGGTTATGGGCATGAAAGCCTTCAAGGAAGGCAAGTCCAATGTCAGACCTAAAGATCTGGACAAAAATCCGCCGATTCCGGATGAATACCGTTTCTGACGGCTGTTAGTGCTGCATCTTCTGATAATTTTGCCTGACTATTTTTTTGAATATGGATAATAATTATCTGTATGCAAAAATTATTTCTGCCTAAATATCCTCTGAGATCTCAAAATCGATCAAAAATCCAACTAATACGCCGAACTTCCGCTGTATGCCTGACGGCTTTGCTATAATCGCTCATTATAAAATTACAATTTTTAATAAGGACTAGTTCGTATGGTTGCAAAAACAGTGAAGTCTTCATCTGTAAAAACTACAAAAAAAGCTGCCGCAGCAAAAACTGAAAAGCTGCCGGAACTTCAGCATCGTGCCTCCAAAAATACCAAGCAGACTGTAGAAAAGTTCAAAGAGTTGCTGGTGCATCATCTGCGCTGCACAGTCGGCACCTCCCCTCAGAAAGCCAGCAAGCTTGCCTGGTGGCAGGCACTGGTCGCCACCATCAATGAGATCATCTTCGAGCGTCTGACTGATACTCAGTCAACTCACGCTTCCAAAGATACTAGAGCGGTTCACTACCTGTCAGCTGAATTCCTGATGGGCCGTCTTACTGTCAACAACCTCTGCAGCCTTGAGCTGTTCCAGGTAGCCAAGGGGGTGTTTGACGAGCTGGGACTTGACCTCAGCGACATCTGCGAAGAAGAGCCTGATATGGCCTTAGGCAACGGCGGTCTTGGCCGTCTGGCTGCCTGCTATCTTGACTCTCTGGCAACCTTAAGCTATCCATGCGTAGGCTACGGTCTGCACTATGAAAACGGTCTGTTCCGTCAGGAAATCCGCGGCGGACGTCAGGTTGAACGTCCTGACTACTGGAGAGAGTACGGCTGTCCTTGGGAAGTGTGCCGTCCTGAATCTCTGCAGAATATTCCAATCGGCGGCTATGTTGAAAACCAGATGGCACCAGACGGCTTTAACCGCAAGGTATGGCACCCGGCTCACATTATCAAAGGTGTACCTTGGGATATCCCGGTAGTAGGCTTCCGTGAATCCTCCGTTGCTATTCTGCGTCTGTGGGAATCCCGCGCCACTGAGTCCTTCAACTGGGACGTATTCAATGCCGGCGGCTATGTTGACGCTCAGGAAGAAAAGTCCGCAGCCGAAACCATCTCCAAGGTATTGTATCCTAATGATTCCACTGAAGCTGGCAAGAAGCTGCGCCTAACTCAGCAGTATTTCTTCTCTGCCTGCTCCTTAAGAGATATTCTGCGCCGTTATAACCGTTCGCATCACCATGACTATTCAGAATTT
>DMTG01000187.1 GCA_003477345.1 Succinivibrionaceae bacterium
CCACAGAGAAGAATTTTGAAAAGATAGTGCTGCCGCGTAGGACAGACGGGCAGTATCAGGTAAAGGGAATTAGTTTTACCGTAGAGACGCTGGAAAACGGTCAGGAATGGTTCATTCTGCACTCATTCTTTGACGGAGACACCAAAGAGCGCTTTTACGAAATGCTGCCTAAAGGGATTAGAGAGTAAGGAGCTAAACATGCTGCTGCTTGAACTTCTGGATGTGCTGGACGAACACGTCAGGATATACGCCTACAGGGAGAGTGACGCTCTGAGCGGGGACGACGAGAACGGCCTCTTTGGCCATGTGGCGGAACTTAGGGAGCAGCTGAAGGAGAACCAGCCCTCTCTGGCGCTGTGGCACAAGGTAAGCCGCATAAGGTACGTGTCCTCCGACGAGGTTGAGGTACTGATAAGCTAGGAGTTGTTATGTTGGCACTCGAAATTATCGGCTACGCTTTTTTTGGAGTCTGCGCACTCTGTGTGGCACTGATGCTGCTCCGCACGATAGTGGCCTATTTTCATTCACTATCAGAGGACAGCTCTGAGAGAAAGTCAGACAAAGACAATGAACAATAATCCTCTGATTTTTACAGGCAAAAAAATCCCGTCCGAGGTAGAGGACGGGGAACATTTACACAATTTAAAGATTAGTTTGCAATTCTAACCCATTTCCATTTAGAACTCTAGGGCACCTCCTATTTATCAGCATCAGGTTTAGTATTTTCAGAGCCTTTCTGAGAGTTCTGCTCATTTGACTGCTGTGGCTGCGAATTGGCCCCTGAGTTTCTTCTGCGGCGGCTCTTTGCTGGAGCTGCACTCTGGGGAGCATCGGCGCTCTGAGCACCACTGCCCTGTCTCTGCTCTGCGATTTCCTTTTCGCGCAGGATCTGCTGGGCCTGCTGGGCCTGACGTTCGTCTCTGAGGCGATTGCTCAGACGGTAGAAGGCGCGGGCATTGTTAGTGATGTAGTGAGTAAACTGATTGGCGCGGTTAATCATGGCGTCGGTATCCTGCACTACGATTTCAGACGGGAGCACGCCCTCAAAGGAGAGCACGAATTCAAGCTCTGCGGCGGCATCTAGTTTACTCATGGCTTTAAGCCAGCGGTTGGTCATAGGAGAGGTCAGCTCGAAGCCGAATACAATCGGCTTACTGATTATGTGCTCTTCCTTGTCTTTGACTTTAAGGCCGTGCTTGGTGAACTGCTCGGTAACAGACTCAAGTTTAGCAAGGGCATATTTCTCGATTTCATTGAGCTGCTCGCCCACGAGACGGCGCAGTTCCTCACCTTGTTTGCGCGCTTCTTTATAGGAGCGGATAATGCCTTCAATTTCGGTAACGAGACGGTAGAAGAATTCGTCGAGATACATCCAGTTGCGAATGACGTGCAGGCGGATGCCAGGATCGGAGAAACCGTAGTCATATTTGAGCGCTCTGCGCTTGGCAAGAGTTGCATTGGAAATCAGATCGGCCTCGCGGGCTTCAAGTTTATGCTCATCTATAGCGATGCGGCGGCTTCTTTTCTTTTCACGTTTTAGGGCCTGCTCATGCAGCTGCTCGGCGCGTTCCAGACGGCGCTTGGCTACAATGCGGGCGTTCTGCTCTGCACCGCCCTGCACAGCGGCGGCGGTATTTTCCTGTGGCTGAGTCTTGTCTGTAGACTCTTTGCTGTTTCTTGCCATAACCAGTTATTCTCCAAATCTAAAAAAAATTCTCAAAAGAGAACTTACACGATGTTACAGATCTACTTTAACGGAGATAAAAACAGCAAAGGACTTTACAAGGGGCAGAAAATTGGGGATAGGCAAAAAAAATCGGCGAGGCATATAGAACGTAACAAGAAATACCCCGCCGAAATACAGAAAAGAACATACACGATGTTACAGATCTACTTTAACGGAGATAAAAACAGCGAAGGACTTTACAAGGGGCAGAAAATTGGGGATAGGCAAAAAAAATCGGCGAGGCATATAGAACGCAACAAAAAATACCCCGCCGAAATACTGAAAAAAAGGATCAACGATAGCCTGTATAGGACTGATAGCCGCCCTGTGACGGATACTGCGGCTGAGTCTGCGGCAGACTCTGATAGCCTTGAGGGGCCTGTGGGGCGCCACCATAGGAGCGGTTATAGCCGCCGTTATCGTAATTGCGTGGCTGTGGCGGAGGGAAACCGTAGGTAGTACCGTCCTGCAGGCGCAGCTGATTTTTAAGGGCCATTTCCATGTCTGCATAGACAGAGTTAATAAGCTCAGGCTCTACCGCCCAGAGTTTGGCTTTTTTGTACCAGGCGGCCTTGTACTTTTTCTTCAGATAGTCTGAGAAAGCCAAAGACGGATCGTAAGGGAAGCGCAGCCAGATAACGCCAAAGGCTTCAAAGGCGGCGATCTTGCCTAAGTTCTTGAGCTCTTTTTTGATTTGATCTACCCATGAGAGATCGTACTGGTCAAGCTCTTTGAACTTGCGCATAAGATACTGAGACAGATCGGCTCTGCGGCCACGGCCACGGGAGCCAGATGAACCACCCGAGCCGAAAGCTCTAGGTGCTGTGCCGTTCTGAGCAAATGGAGAAGGAGCTGGTATTGTGCCCTGCTGTGGATACTGATTAGGCATAGGAGCTGAATTCGGCTGAGCGTAGCCTGTCTGAGCATACTGTCCCTGCTGAGGCTGTGGCTGATAATTCTGCTGTGGCTGTCTCTGGACAGGAGACATGGCGTTCTGATAGCCCTGTGGCATCTGCTGTGGCTGCTGAGAAGGCTGTGGCGCTCTCTGAGCGTTTGGCATATTCTGGGAGAACTGCTGGTTCTGAGGCAGAGGCTGATAGCCCTGTGGCTGCTGTACATTCTGCGGTACAGCGTTCTGATAGCCCTGCGGAGCCGGTGCGACCGGGCGCTGATAGCTGCTGTTCTGAGTCTGATTTCTCTGCTGATTTACGTAGTTGTTAAAAATCTGATTACCCATAGTTGCGTTCCTCTCTAAAAAAGGTAAAGGTAATATTTGTTTTACTATGAGTATATTATACAAATTTCCATGACATTTGTCAAGAGAATTGACATAATATCAATACATGATTTTTATTACCATTCGACGAGGACTTCGACCTTGTCTTCAGACCAGTAGCGTTTGGCCACCGAGAGCTGAAAGACCTGACGATCATCTGCATAGACAATTCCGTTCATACCGTCTAAAAGAGCTTTGGCGCAGTTGTCGGCGTCTGGCTTGCACACGGGCACAATCCGTCCGTTTAAGCACTCTTCCCTTTGCTTTTTAGAGGCGCTCTTGGGGACAGCGAAATCGAGAATGAGCCACACGCGGCAGGGAGCGTCTACGGCCTGAGCGTAGCCTTCGCTGCGCATAGCCTGAGTGGCGCACCACTGCACGGTGGTCTCATAAGCTCGGGTGGAGCTGGGGGTTATGGCACGTTTGCCGGTAAAGAAAGGACGGGCTTTACCGTGGGGTCTGCCCGGCACGGAAAAGATAAGCTCCATATAGGTTTCTCCTTCATTAAACCTGAAATAAGCCCAAAAAGCTAATAAACTTTATAGCGTCTGGCGATAGCAGACTTTCTGACCGCCTCCACGGTATCAGATGAACAGATGTTGCACATTGGAACAAGCCGGTCTACCAGTTCTTCAGCCTGTGTTTCATTCACGCTGGGAGCAGGCATATCAATTCAGTACCACTCCTTGAGAGGCATAAGAGCCAGTCCGGCCCTGTCAAGCTGTGTCCGCCAGCCGTCCTCGACAAGCACCTCGCTCTCCTGCGAATTCAGATAGTAAGAGCGAGAAGCAGGATTAATCCAGGAGGACATGGTTTCATCACTGTAGCGCAGACCTTTTACGTCCACGTACTTAATGCCCAGAGACGCAAGATCGGACAGAAAAGACAGGTTAGACATGCCGGCAATATAGGGGTGGATTAGCGGGAAAACCCTTACCCCGCAGGCAAGCGCCTTTTCAATGATACGTACCCTCCTGGCGGTTGTGACTCTCTCTATTTCATTGAGACCGGTAACGGTCACCAACAGCC
>DMTG01000283.1 GCA_003477345.1 Succinivibrionaceae bacterium
GAAGCCGGGGATAACTGCACAGTTTCACAGCTTTTAGAACAGCTTGAGCTTAAACGCGAAGGCGTAGCGGTTGCAGTAAATGACAGAGTCGTAAAAAAGAGTGAGTATGACAGTTTCATCCTGAAAGATCACGATGCTGTCGATGTATTCAATATGGTCTCAGGAGGTTAGGAATTTTATATGAACGACAAACTTATATTAGCAGGCAAAGAATTTACCAATCGTCTTATCATCGGTACCGGCAAATATGCTTCAGCAGAAGCACTCAAAGCCTCGGCCAAAGCCTCTGGAGCGCAGATTGCCACCATGGCTGTAAAGCGTGTTGATATTAAGCATCACAGTGATGAAATCGTGCAGCCTCTAAAAGAAATGGGAATAACCTTCATGCCGAACACCTCGGGTGCTAAGAATGCTAAAGAGGCAATCTTTGCAGCCGAACTTGCGCGTGAGGCTCTGGGAACTGACTGGGTAAAAGTTGAAATTCACCCTGACGTACGCTATCTGCTGCCTGATCCTGTGGAAACCTTCAATGCCTGTAAAGAACTGGTACAGGATGGCTTCAAAGTCTTCCCGTATATGCCCGCCGATCCGGTGCTTGCCAGAAAACTTGAAGAAATCGGCTGTGCTGCCGTAATGCCGCTTGGCTCCCCTATTGGATCCGCTCGCGGCCTCGATACCCGCTCCATGCTTGAAATCATTATAGAAAACGCACATATCCCGGTTATCATCGATGCCGGTATCGGTGCTCCTTCAGATGCCGCGCTGGCTTTTGAAATGGGTGCGGATGCAGTCATGGTCAACACCGCTATCGCATCTGCTAGTGATCCTGTACTGATGTCTGAAGCCTTCAACTGTGCGCAGAGAGCAGGACGCCTAGCATATCTCTCAGGACTTGCACCTAAATCAGATGTTGCCAGTGCAACCTCACCAATGGATTCATTTCTACAAGAGGCCATGCAGTAAATGAGCTTTTTTGATGAAATCTCCAGCTGCGATATAGACAGCTTTAAGGAACTTGTTGATTCAAGAACCGACAGGGATATACAGAGAGCGCTGAGCAGAAAAAGTCCCTGCACTCTGGATGATTTTGCCTCTCTCATAAGTGAAAACGCAAGAAAGCATTATTTAAAGCAGATGGTAGCTAAGGCAACTGAGCTTACCAGAATGAGATTTGGCCGCTGCATAAACATGTATCTGCCGCTGTATCTTACCAATCTGTGCACCAATAAATGCGCCTACTGCGGTTTCAGTGCCAGCAATAAATTCAAGCGGGTAGTCCTCACCCTTGAGGAGATCGAAGATGAGCTTAAAGCCATGAACCAGATGGGCTACTCCAATATTCTTCTGGTATCAGGCGAGAACAGTCACCGCGCCGGCATGCCTTATTTCAGAGAGGTTCTGCCGCTTGCCAAAAAGTATGCTGAATATCTGCAGATGGAGGTTCAGCCTCTTGATACTGAAGACTATGCCGAACTTATAACCTTAGGTCTGGATGCCGTGTCTGTATATCAGGAAACCTATCATCCTGAATGCTATAAGAAGGTACATCTTGCAGGAAAGAAAGCTGATATGCGCTACCGCATGGAAACTCCCGGCAGACTCGGTCAGGCCGGCATTGACAAAGTAGGTATGGGCGCCCTGTTAGGCCTATATGACTGGAAGGTTGACTTATGTGCCTTAGCCATGCATGTAATGTATATGCGCGACCACTACTGGAAAACCAACATCAGTATTTCGTTTCCGCGTCTTAGACCGGCAACAGGCGGGTATGAACCGGCATTTCCTGTCAATGATGCCAAGCTGCTGCAGATCATATGCGCCTTTAGACTCTTTGATCACGAACTTGATCTGACAATCTCCACAAGAGAGAGCGCTGCTTACAGAGATCTGATTCTGCCTGTCGGCATAACCGCCCTTTCTGCAGGCTCTTCTACCGAGCCTGGAGGATATGCTCATAAAGGACAGAACCTTGAACAGTGGAGCGTCAATGATGACAGAAGCGTGGATGAAGTAGTAAGCGTCATGGAAAAAAGCGGTTTTGACGCGGTATTCCACAATGCTTCAACTACCTACTTTAAGAATGTAGCCGCAGTCTAAGAACAGATACTTTTGTTAATATTCTAATAAATCTCACTTTTTCAGGTGAGATTTATTATTTTTAAGCTGCTAAATTTTAAATCTCTGCAGCAGAAACCTGACTAGGCTCAGTGATCCGTCTGAAAATAGATCCTTTTGTTAATGCTCACTCAAAATATCCAAAATCTACTCTCCTAAACGAGGCAAAAGTTGGAGTGCCGCTAACACTACCACAAAAAGAAAAAGAACTTTACGTTTACCTAACATCATGAAAAATGATTTCCTAAAAAAGGCGGTATTGCACTACGGCAGAACACAAAAAACTACTGTATTAAGAGCAACCGAAGTCTTAAGCGGATCTTTATCTACCGCATTGGCCAGCATAACAAATCAATAAATAAATTAACAAATTGTATAACCTGTTTCTTTATCGTGCTAAACTTCAATGAGTTTCTCAGGTTACAGTTTTCTCAATAGATTTTGCTATTAAGAAAAACTGGTTCTATCCATATTCTCAATAGATTTGACATAGATTACCGTCATGAAGAATAGATCTTTTATCATCGCTCTTACCTGCCTTTCAGGCCTGATTCTATCTTTACCATCAACAGCGAAAATCCAGAATCCTGCCAGCAGAATTACAGATATCGTAAGCGAACAGAACTCTGACAAATCAGATACAGAGCAGCTTAAGAAGGCCTGCGATCTCAATGATGCCGAGGCCTGTCAGCAACTTGGTCGCGCTTATTTCAGCGGAGATGCTGTCGAAAAGGATTTTAATAAATCTTTTGAATATTTTAGCAAAGCCTGTAAGCTTGATAACGGCGCAGGTTGCAGCGGCCTGGGATTTGCTTACGAGTACGGTGCCGGAAAAGAAATCAGTTATCAGAAAGCATTAGAAGCCTACACCAAAGGCTGCAATCTTAATAACAGCTTTGCCTGCGGCAATCTTGGCGATCTGTATGCCAAAGACGCCCCCGGCATTCCTAAGGACGAACAGAAATCCGCTGAATTTCATCAGAAGTCCTTTAATATCGCAGAAGATCTCTGCAGAGGCAATGATCCTGAAGGCTGCAGAACTCTGATGTATCACTACTATTACGGGAACGTGGTTGAAGCAGACCATAAAAAGGCTCTCGACTGTGCAGTAAAAACCTGTGCCTTAAATGTAGCTGACGGCTGTACGACAGCAGGTTTTCTGTATCACAACGGATTAGGAGCTCCACAGGATTATAAAAAGGCTTTTGAATACTATGAAAAAGGCTGCAACCTCAATGACAACAACAGCTGCTTTAATCTGGCAACTCATTATGAAAACGGCCTAGGAGTTGATCAGGATTTGAAAAAAGCCAATGAACTCTATGAAAGATGCTGTGATTTAAACAACCCAAGCGGATGCGTGAGCCTTGGCTACAACTATGACACAGGAAACGGAGTTACTCAGGATCCTGTCAAGGCCACACAGCTTTATGCTAAATCCTGCGCTCTTGACAGTGCCTGGGGCTGCTATAACCTGGGTGTATCCTACCGCGATGGCAGCGGCACGGAAAAGAACGAGCAGAAGGCCTATGAGCTTTTCGATAAAACCTGCGCTTTGGATTATGCTTTAGGCTGCAACAATCTAGGCGTCATGATAGAGCGCGGAATATATGTGCAGCAAGATTATGCCAAAGCCAAGGAAGCCTATGGCAAGGCCTGCGATCTAGGTGAACAGACTGGCTGTGACAATTACAGGATGCTTAATAAAAAAGGCTATTAAAAGCTAGAAAAATTATAGTGTTAATGTAAAATAGTAAGCGCAGCACACTTCCTCGCAAAAAGTGTATGCCTATATCTTATAACAAAAAAACAACACACATAAGGCCACATCAATGTCAGACAATGGAATTGAAAATTTTTTCTATAATTACCAGCACTCCCAAGCCAGTCATAATGATCTGCAGAGGCTTGAGACAGAGCTGAAAGAATCTGTAGACAAGCTTCAGAACATAGTAAAACCGATTGAAAACAGCAATGATCCATTAATTGCTGTATCAGGCAAATTCTTGTTAAAGAAAATCATGAAGGTATTTATGACCTTAAGTCTGTTTGTAGGACTATGGTGTCTTTACTATGGAGTGGGCA